>NZ_LR134289.1:2138181-2443636 GCF_900636535.1 Chryseobacterium gleum | reverse complement strand
TCTTCACTCATATGCCCATAAAAGACCTCTTCAGCTTAGTCTTGATGGGTTTAGAGAAGACACAGTAAAAGGGATTGATTCATTCAGAGAATTTACAGGGCTTGAAGTAGATGGATACAGAGCTCCATGTTTTAGTTTAGATAGGCCTCGGTTGGAGATTTTAAGAGAATTAGGCTTTTCATTTGACTCAAGTAAAATAAAATTTGATGCCCATGACTTATATGGAAGTATTAATCTCGATGATTTTGAAGAATTTCACCCAACAATATATAAGAAAGAATCATTTTATGAGTTTGAAGCTTCTACTGTAGAAGTGCTGGGAAAAAATCTGCCGGTTTCAGGTGGAGGATATTTAAGAATTTTTCCCTGGGCACTGACGAAAATGCTCCTGAAAAAATATTTTAAAAAAAATCAACATTATTTCTTTTATATCCATCCATTTGAATTTTCAAAAAATTATAATATTACTGTTCCGGAAAATACAGATTTTAAAACAAAAATCAGATTTAATCAGGGAAGGAAAAGCGTTGAAAATAAAATGCATAAACTGATTCAATTGTTGAAAGAGAATAACTATAAGTTTGTTACATTTAACCAAATTATTAAAAATGAAGGCTAAGTTGCTTTTAACAGGAGCAAGCGGATTTATAGGCTCACAAATATATAAAGCGCTGAAAGAGGACTTTGATGTTACGGCTATTTCTTCTTCTTCCTTGAGAGAGGAATATACAACGCTTAATCTTTTGAATGAAAATGATTGCAAAAATTTTTTCAAAAATAAGAAGTTTGATTTTATTATTCATGTAGCAGCAATAGCTCACGGCAAAAATAAAAATGGTACAATGAAGGTGGGGGAAGCCAATATTGTAATGACAAAAAATATTTTTAATTCTCTTGATGTAAAAAATACAAAGGTTATTTTTTTAAGTTCGGTTTCGGTATACAGCTTTAAAAACAATAAAGAAATAATTTCAGTAAATGATCAGCCATTACCAGTTACAGAATACGGGAAAAGTAAATTAATATGTGAAAATTTGTTAAAAGAGAAAAAACCTGTATCATTGCATATTTTACGGTTGACCCCAGTTTATACAGAAAATAATTTAAAAGATTTAGGAAAAAGAGTCTTCCTGCCTGTATTGAAGTTCCCTTTCATTACAAAGCAAGCAAGAATTTATTCATTATGCCATGTTGATGGAGTAGTTAATGAAGTAATTAACTCAATGAATACAGATCACGATTCATTAAAGATTGTAAAGGATCCTGAAGATCATACTCAGGAAGAGCTGTTGTCATTTTTTAAAATAGAAAAACCACAAATAATTATTAATCAGAATATTGTTAAACCATTGTTTTTTATATTAAGATTGATCCCCGTTTCGAAGTCGAATATTATAAAGGATATGTTTACTAAGTTATTTTATTCGGCCGTATATATTAATTAATTTTACTTTTGATGAAAGAATTTATTTATTTAGTGATAATCTTATTGCTTTTTTTGGCTGAATTGATCTATTTCAAAATAGCTGATAAGTATAATATTATAGATAAACCTAACCATAGAAGCGCTCATACGCAGGTTACTTTAAGAGGCGGGGGAATTATATTTCCAATTGCTTTCATACTTTTTAGTTTGTTCAATTTTAATGAAGCAGTCAAAGATTACTGGGCTTTTGGTTTAGGCATGCTTGCTATCTGTATCATTAGTTTTATAGATGATGTTAAGCCATTATCAAATAAATTAAGGCTTACGGTTCAGTTTATTTCTGTTGTTTTACTGTTGGATTTTATAAATGCATTCGCTTTGATGCCATTTTGGGTATGGCCCATCATGTTTATTGTGATTGTAGGAACCCTGAATGCCTATAATTTTATGGACGGAATCAATGGTATGACAGGATTATACAGCCTGGTTACAGTTTGTTCACTTATTTATATTAATAGAAATATTTTTCAATTTACTGACAATAAATTTATATACTATCCGACCTTGGCCTGTATTGTATTTCTTTTTTTCAATTTTAGAAAAAAAGCAAAATGTTTTGCAGGAGACGTCGGGAGTATGGGAATCGGCTTCTGGATAATAGGACTTATTACTCTATTGATCATGAAAACTCAGGATTATAAATACATACTATTATTATCTGTTTACGGAATTGAAGTTGTTTTGACAATCATTGAAAGAATTATGCTGAAAGAAAATATTTTTGAAGCACACAGAAGACATTTGTATCAGCTTCTTGCCAATGAAAAAAAAATTCCTCATTTATTGATAAGTTTTGTATACTCCTTTTTCCAACTGCTGGTAACTGTTTTTTTAATACATTCCTCTTTCCCGTTATGGATCGTTGCTCTCATTGTGTTTTTACCTGTTGGAGGACTGTATCTGTTATTAAAATGGAGCATTAAGAAACAATATAATCTGTAGATTTTTTTAGAAATAAATTATGAAAATTAAAGAAACACCGCTTAAAGACTGCTACATCATAGAGCCTACTATATTTGAAGATGAAAGAGGCTACTTTTTTGAAAAGTTCAACGAAAAAAAATTCGAGGAACTGACCGGAATGAACGGACACTTTGTACAGGATAATATTTCTAAATCTTCTTATGGAGTATTGAGAGGATTACACCTTCAGAAAGGAGAACATGCTCAGGCAAAACTGGTTTCGTGTCTTGAAGGAAGTGTTTGGGATGTGGCTGTAGACCTTAGAGAAGATTCTCCTACATTTGGTAAATGGTTCGGAATAGAGCTTACTGCAGAAAATAAACTGCAGCTGTATGTACCGAGAGGCTTTGGACATGGTTTTTCTGTATTGAGTACCCATGCGGTATTTTCTTATAAATGTGATAATTTTTACAGCAAAGAATCAGAAGGCAGCGTAAAATTCAATGACCCAGATCTTAATATCGACTGGAAAGTAGATGAAAAAGATGCCATACTTTCCGAAAAAGACCAGAATGCTCCCGGATTTAAAGAAAAAAACTTTTAAAGTATATTCATGAAAACCACTTTTATAAAGTGGTTTTTATTTTTTAATCTTAACTCTCTAATATTTTGTATCTTTGCAGACTCAAAATCAAAACGATGCGTACAAAATCTGTAGGGAAGAAGAAAATCAATGTAGTCACTCTTGGATGTTCCAAGAATGTATATGATTCTGAAGTATTAATGAGCCAGCTGAAAGCCAATGGCAAAGAAGTGGTTCATGAAGACCGTGGGGACATTGTTGTAATCAATACTTGCGGATTTATTGATAATGCGAAAGAAGAATCTATCAATACTATTCTTGATTATGTTGAGGCTAAAAACAGAGGTGAGGTTGAGAAAGTATTCGTTACCGGGTGTTTATCCGAAAGATATAAACCGGACCTGATCAAAGAAATTCCGGATGTGGATCAATATTTCGGGACAAGAGACCTTCCTGTCCTCTTAAAACACCTTGGAGCAGATTATAAACACGAATTGGTAGGAGAAAGATTAACAACAACTCCAAAACATTACGCATATCTTAAAATTTCTGAAGGCTGCGACAGACCATGTTCTTTCTGTGCCATTCCATTGATGAGAGGCGGGCATGTTTCAACCCCTATCGAAAAACTGGTTTCAGAAGCTCAGAAACTGGCTAAAAAAGGAACAAAGGAATTAATTCTTATTGCACAGGACCTTACTTACTATGGTTTGGATCTTTACAAGAAAAGAGCATTAGGAGATCTTTTAAAAGAACTGGTAAAAGTAGAAGGGGTAGAATGGATTCGTCTTCACTATGCTTTCCCGAGTGGTTTTCCTGAAGATGTGCTCGATATTATCCGCGAAGAACCTAAAGTATGTAATTATATAGATATTCCTCTTCAGCATATCAATTCAGATTTGTTGAAATCAATGAAGAGAGGAACTACCCATGAAAAAACTGATGCTCTTTTAGGAAAATTCAGAGAAAAAGTTCCTGATATGGCAATCAGAACGACACTTATTGTTGGATATCCGGGAGAAACAAAAGAAAGATTCCAGGAACTTAAAGACTGGGTAAGAGAACAGAAATTTGACAGATTGGGATGCTTTACATATTCTCATGAGGAGAATACAACTGCTTATGTTTTGGAAGATGATATTCCACAGGAGGTAAAAGAGGCAAGAGTAGAAGAAATTATGGAATTACAGTCTCAGATTTCTTGGGAAAAGAATCAGGAGAAGGTAGGTAAAGTATTCAGATGTATTTTCGACCGTAAAGAAGGGAATTACTTCATCGGAAGAACAGAGTATGATTCACCAGATGTGGATAATACAGTTTTGGTTTCCGCAGAAGATACTTACATTTCTATTGGTGAATTTGCAGAGGTCAAAATAACCTCCGCAGAAGAATTTGACTTATATGGAGAATTAGTATAGCTAAATGCTTATTAATCAATTGAAAATAAGGCTGGCTGAATTAATCCGTTAACGAAAATTAACATAGAATTTTTTCTGTTCCTTCTTTTTATTATATTGAAAACCAATTGATTAATATTATATATAATTAGGAATATTTAATTTTTTATCTATAAAGCATATAAAATCAAAAATTATATCTTAAATTTGCGCAGAAAGCAATATTTTTAAATCATGTATTGTCAATAAGTTAATCATTAAAATGAAGCTAAAATTCAATTGGAATAGTTATTTGATCTTTTTTTAGTTTCAATATAATGTTCACAAGTTGGGATGCATCCTTTTTGGAAATATTGATGAAAAAAATGTAATTAAAAATCTTTAAAAACTTATGAAAAAATTTTTATTAACAGCAATTATGCTTGTTGGCCTTTCGGCTCTTTCTAAGGCTCAGCAGGGGCGAGTGGGGATTAACACAACCACACCAGCCGCAACTCTAGACGTAGTAGCAAATACTACTGATAATGCTAGACCTGATGCCTTATTAGTCCCTCGTATGACGGCAGCAGAATTATCCGCTAAGGATGATACTAGTGGAACATATGGCGCACCTCAAAATGGAGCCGTTGTTTACATTACTGCAGGAACCGGAACAGGAGCCAGAAAAGCTAAAATTACTGGCCCAGGTTTCTATTATTTCGACAATACTGTTCCTGAGTGGAAGCCACTTGGTGGAGGTGCTGCTCCTGCTACACCATTCAGAATGAACTTAACCCAAGCTGCTTCTACTGCTTATGACTGGACAAATTCCAACTTTGATTATTGGGAATTCACTAGTGGAACACAACTTACTTTACCAGCTCCTACAGCTTACAACGGAAGAACAATTTATATAAGAAACCAAACAGGTGGTACTCTGCAGTTTTCCGGTACTGATGGAGTTGCTACTCCTAAAGGTATGTCGAGTCTTACGGGAATAGCTGCTATACAGATTTATAGCAACGGTACAAACTGGTATCTAGTTTCAGGTAGAAATTAATTAAAAACATAAAATTAAAATGAAAAATATTTTCTTAAATATAGCAGGCGGTGTATTATTGTTCCTAGGTGCAAACGTAAATGCTCAAATTATTAGTAATGGAAATGTTACCTCAACTTTGAATAATACTAACTATTTCATGGATGCTAGTAATTTTGAGGGATTAGCCAACCAGAGCTATGGTAGAGGTTTAGGGTTTCCAAGAACCAATCTGACTACTTTTACATTTGATACTTCTCCAATGGACAATACTGTAATTGTTTCTGACTTTGATGGTATGGTAGTGTATAATACAGCTACAGGTAATACAGCAACTGGTCAGGGAGTAACTACTGCGGTTGCTCCGGGATTCTATTACTTCTCTAATCCAGGTAATCCAGGTAACATTACTAATGGTAGATGGGTGCCAATGGGAGGTGCTGGTAAAGTAACTATCGGTACTGCTGAGACAACAACTAATACTATTATCAATACTACAGCCGGAGATAAACAGCTTTATGCTATTAAAGGAACTTTCACGGCAAGTGGTACTTCTACAGCTGTAAATATCCCTGCACCTGCTGGAATGTCTGCAATGTATGGAATTACAATCTATAAAGCTGGTACAAATACAGTATATGATAGAAGCCTATATTCTTATACAATTGCTACAACTGCAGGTAATGCAATTACTGGTTCTCCTAGTATGTCTGTAGTTTATCCTTCTGGAACATATGATTATGTACTGGAATATTTAAAATAGAAAAAGTATTAATTACATATTAAACAACCCGATGAGAAATCATTGGGTTGTTTACTTTTTAGAGAGAAGCGTTCTATTATTTAGTGATATTAAATAATATTGATTTAATTTTTACATCATAACATTATAATTACAATCAATCTGAAATTTAACAATGTATCAGGCTGTTAAAATCTAATTCAGAATATTGGATATGGTAGGCTTAAGCAGCTTATTACTGTCATTTTCTTTAGATTTAGAATTTAAGACTTTTATTTTTTAAATGTGTTTTTTTAATTCATATCTTAACATTGTTGATTCTATAAATTATTGATTATTAGGTAATTTTGAATTGGTGTTTTTTAAATTATGCATGAATTAGTTAATTATATTAACTTTTTAAGCTTTTTTTTAACGTTTTTTAACAATATGATTTAAACTCCCTATTTATAGGGTTTCGCAAAGGTTGTTAACGTTTTGTTAGTGTTTTGTTAACTTTTTTTAACACATAGAGTAGGGTTTTATAAAGATTCCTGATACATTTGCTCCGTCAAAACCAATAAAAGTTCAAAATGATGAAAAGATTCATTCTCGTAATCATAATGATGATTTCAACCCTGGGTGTTTATTCTTTTACGAATAATGCCTTAGATGCGAAAAAAACAAGTTATGCATCGTACTACCACGATAAATTTAACGGTAGAAAAACCGCTAGCGGAGAAATCTTTGATAATTCAAAGTTTACTGCAGCAAACAGAACGCTTCCGTTTGGAACAAACGTTAAGGTAACAAACCTTAGAAATGGTAAAGAAGTAATAGTGAGAATTAATGACAGAGGGCCTTACCATTCATCAAGATCTTTAGACATGTCTAAAGCAGCGTTCGATGAGATCGGAGATATCAATCGTGGTACCATTCCGGTCGAATATGAAATTGTCGATTAATTTTATGATTTAAATTAAAAAAAAGCCAGCTGACTCAGCTGGCTTTTTGTATTGATAACCTGTCCCGTCCTGAAATAAGTTGACAATTAATCGACTTATTTATGAAAGATCAAGTATTAAAAAGAGAAAAGCGCACACAAAGAGACTACAGTATAGCCTTTAAATTAAGAATAGTTTCTCAAGTAGAAAACGGCGATTACACTTACAAGCAGGCTCAAAAAGAGTATGGTATCCAGGGAAGAAGTACTGTTTTGGTTTGGTTGCGAAGATATGGTAACTTAGAGTGGAGTAAACCTAAACTTCATACTATGCCTAATTCCAAAGAAACACCAGCTCAAAAAATTAAACGTTTAGAAAAAGAACTAGCTGATGAAAAGCTAAAAACCAAGGTTCTTAATACGATGATTGATATCTCAGATAAACAATATGGGACTCAAATCAGAAAAAAGTTTTCCTCCCAACAATCTTCCAACTCCACAGACAAGGAATAAGTATATCAAGACTGTGTAGATTGTTTGGGATAAGCCGTCAGGCTATTTATCAAGCTAAGCAAAGGATTTTAATCCGGGAAAACCAATTACTGAAGGTAAAATTTCTGGTTCAGGAAATACGAATGAAGTTACCTAAATTAGGAACAAGAAAACTTTATCATCTTCTTAAAGAACAGCTCATACAGGAAGATGTCAAATTGGGAAGAGATGCTTTATTTGCCTACTTAAAAAGAGAGAATATGCTAATCCGTAGACAAAAGAAATATATTAAAACAACATTTTCAAAGCATTGGCTTAGAAAGCATCCCAATCTGTTGAAGGATTTGAGAGTAGAGAAAGCGGAACAGGTGTTTGTAAGCGATATAACTTATCTTAAAACCAAAGAATCTACATGTTATTTATCTTTGGTAACAGATGCCTATAGTAGAAAGATCATGGGATATTCATTAAGTTCAAATATGAACACTGAAAATGTTGCGAAAGCTTTAAAAATGGCAATAAAAAATAGAGGTTCAAGTGGCCCATTAATTCATCATTCAGATAGAGGTTTGCAATATTGCTCTGGTTATTACCAGAAAATACTTAATAAGAATGAAATCAAACCGTCAATGACTGATGGTTATGATTGCTATCAAAATGCACTGGCAGAAAGGGTGAATGGAATATTGAAACAAGAATTCCTTTTTTATAAAACAAAGAATATGCAAGATCTAAACTCATTAGTAAAAGAAAGTATTTATCTTTATAATACTAAAAGACCACATCTAAGCCTTAATATGCAAACTCCAGATAAAGTGCATAAAAAATCCGAAGAAATAAAATATCTCTCCGGATTAAATATTGTTTAATTTATGTCAACCTATTTTAGGACGACTCAACCTTTCTTATATATCCAATTCCACCAAAGCAGGACAATGGTCAGAATGTACTGCTTCCTTTAAAATAACAGCTCTGCTGAGCTTATCTTTTAAACTATAGGAAGTAAAATTATAATCCAGTCTCCAGCCCTTATTCCTTTCTCTTGAATTTTGTCTGTAGCTCCACCATGTGTAATTATCCGGTTCATTGTTGAAGAATCTGAAACTGTCAATAAGTTCACATTCATTAATGAAGTTGGTCATCCACTCCCTTTCCATAGGAAGAAATCCTGAAACATTTTTCAGGCCAACCGGATTGTGAATATCAATAGCCTCGTGACAGATATTGAAATCACCCGATATAATCAGGTTGGGAATTTCTTTTTTTAAATTCTTGATGTATTCAAGGAAATCGTAGCAGAACTGCATTTTAAAATCCAGTCTCTCAATATTGGATGCAGAAGGAACATAGACCGAAATAGCAGAATATCCGTCAAAATCTGCACGGATAATTCTTCCTTCATTATCATAGCTCTCGATTCCGCAACCGAACTCTACATGGTTGGGTTTTATTTTTGAAGCAATTCCGACTCCGCTGTAGCCTTTTCTTACTGCTGAGTGCCAATAACTATGATATCCTAATTTTTCAAGGCTTTCGATGTCAATCTGATCGTTTCCGGCTTTACTTTCCTGAATACAGATGATGTCCGGATCCGCAGTCTTCAGCCAGCCCAGGAAATCTTTTGTAAAAGCAGCCCTGATTCCATTGACATTGTAGGTAATTAATCTCATGAGTTTTCTATAAAAATTTTAAAGTTTTCATTGTACTTTGACGGGATGAATTCTGTAATGGCATAATCAGCAATTTCGTGAATATAAAAAGGATCTTCAGAAATGATCTGCTCTGCTTCTTTTCTGGACTCTGCGTTGGTGATAATAATCCCGCCCGTTCTGGGTTCTTTTCTTCCTGAGGCAATGAAACGCCCGGCTTCATAATGTCTGTCAAGGAAAATATTGTGCTGTGGAATAAGCTGCTCTACCTTTTCAATAGAACTTTTATAAGTAAGCGAAATAATGAACATGATTTATTTTTTACGAAGATATGAACTATAAAAAAGAGGCGGAAAAAATCGCAAGATTTTTTCCGCCTTTAAACCCAAAATTAAATAAACTATGAAAAAAACTACTTGGGTTCTAAAATACTGATAGGAATAATACACTCTTCCAGTGAAATTCCCCCATGCTGATAAGTTTCTTTATAGTAATTAACAAAATGATTGTAATTCTTAGGATAAGCCAGGAAAGTATTGTTTTTAGCAAAAATATACTTCGAGCTCAGGTTTCCTTTTGGAAGGAAAAGTTTTTCAGGATTGGTAATTGCCCATACATCACTGTCATCATAAGTTAAGCTTTTACCGGTTTTATATCTGATATTCGTAGAGGTTTCTCTGTCTCCCACCACTTTACTTGGTTTTTTAACATACACTGTTCCATGATCAGTTGTAATGACCAGTTTGTACCCGTTTTCTGCAGCGGCTTTTATAATTTTCATTAATGAAGAGTTTTCAAACCAGTTGAACGTAAGAGAACGGAAAGTCTTATCATCACGGATCAGCTGATCTACAATATGGTTGTCAGTCTTCGCATGGGAAAGGATATCAATAAAGTTGTAAACAATTACCAGCAGGTCATTGTTTTTATGCTGGTTAAAATCATCATAGATCTTTCTTTCAAAATCTGCATTCAGTACTTTAAGGTATTTCATAGATTTTGATCCGAGACCGATTCTCTTCATCTGATCTTCAAGAAAGTCACGCTCAAACTCATTTTTGTTTCCTTCTTCATTGTCATTAAACCATTTGTCCGGGAAACGTTTTTCAATTTCAGATGGCATTAATCCTGCAAAGAACGAGTTTCTTGCATACTGTGTTGCTGTAGGAAGGATACTGTAGTAATAATCTTCAGATATTTTATTGTAATATTTTGTGAACAAAGGTTCAATTACTTTCCACTGATCATAACGAAGGTTGTCTACCATCAGAAGAAGAACTTTCTCTTTTTCAACTTCAGGCTTTACTTTCTCCTTGAAAAGCGTGTGGCTCATCATCGGCTTATCCGAATCTGTAAGCCAGTTTTCATAATTCTTCTCAATAAACTTCGCAAACTGAATATTCGCTTCTTCTTTCTGAGACTGCAGAAGATCAGCAAATTCATTGTCGGCCACTTTATCAAACTTGATTTCCCAACTCAGGATTTTCTTATAGTATTCAGCCCATTCCTGATACGTTCTCAAATAAGAAAGTTCCATAGAAAGGTTTCTGAATTCCTGCTGGTACTGTAAAATAGTTTTCTGTTCAACAAGATTATCCTGCTGAAGGTTTTTCTTTAAGGAAAGTAATATCTGATTAGGATTTACAGGCTTTAATATATAGTCGGCAATCTGGGAACCGATAGCCTCTTCCATAATATGTTCTTCTTCGCTTTTGGTAACCATAACGATTTTTAAGGCATTATCTTTTTCCTTGATCATAGGAATGGCTTCCAGCCCGGAAATGCCCGGCATATTTTCGTCAATTAACGTTAAAGCAAATTTCTCTGAATCCATAAGTTCCAAAGCCTCGTTCACATTGTTAACAGGCGTTACCTGGTAACCTTTCTTTTCTAAAAATACGATATGAGGTTTAAGTAAATCTATTTCATCATCAATCCATAATATCTTTTCTGACATAATTTATTTTTTACATGGTTATTGTATCAAAATGTTGACCAAATCCTTTTAAAATCTCACAAAATCGAAATATTAAAAGTTAAATATTAGTTAAATGGAAATGCTCGGGCAGATTTCACATTTTTATCCCATTTAATCACTGGTTTGTATATACTCCAAAGCCTTCCAATACTTTATCTTTACTAAGATTATCTGCTTTCTATCAAAGGTAATCCTTTAATACAACAGCTGCAAACCGTTTGTAAAGAAAATCTGAATTGATGAGCAAATAACTCAGAAAATTTTAAGACTGGTTGAAGATATTTGGTTAAATAAAAAGTATAAAGAATGCTTGGCTCAATTTTTTAATGGTAATTTAATAAAAGGCTCAATTTTAAAATGCCTAACTTTGTTTACCAATATTGAAGTTTCAATGCAGAATAAGCTAAAAATCATCAACGATCCTGTTCACGGATTTATAAAAATTCCACACGAAATTTTATTTGACATCATTGAACATCCTTATTTTCAAAGGTTGAGGAGAATCGGGCAAACCGGTCTTTTGAATCTGATATTTCCCGGTGCTACCCATACAAGATTTCACCATGCTCTGGGAGCAATGCATTTGATGTTTACAGCCCTGGAAACACTAAAACAGAAAGGAGTGAAAATTTCTGAAGAGGAGGAAAAAGGAGCGATGCTGGCTATTCTGATGCATGATATTGGTCATGGTCCGTTTTCGCATGCGCTGGAAAGCATGCTGATGGACGACTGGCATCATGAAAATCTTTCGTTACTGCTGATGAACAAGCTGAATGAAGAGTTTAAAGGGCAGCTTTCCATGGCCATTGAAATGTTTCAGGGAAAATACCACAGAAAATTTTTCAACCAGCTGATCTCTTCCCAACTAGATGTTGACCGTCTGGATTATCTTAAAAGAGACAGTTTTTTTACCGGAGTATCAGAAGGAAATATTAATACCCAAAGAATAATCTCCATGATGAATGTCTGTGAAGAAGGCGAGTTGGTCATTGATGCAAAAGGTATTTATTCCATTGAAAATTTTCTGACTGCCAGAATGTTTATGTATTGGCAGGTATACTATCATAAAACGTCGGCTTTGGCAGAGTTTCTTTTGGTTAAAATTCTTGAAAGAGCAAAATATCTGGTTTCCCAGGGTGTGGAACTGCCCGCAACCGATAATCTCAAATATTTTTTATACAGGGAAAAGAGTGCTGCAACCGATGAAGATATAGAAAGGTTTACCAGGCTTGATGACAATGACGTGATACAGGCAATGAAGGAATGGCAGCATTCAGATGATTTTGTGCTGTCATATTGGTGTAAATGTGTAATTCAGAGAAATTTGCCTAAAACCATTATTTCGTCACATCCATTTGATCAGAAAATAATTGACGAAAAAATAAAAAAGAGTAATGAATTTTTCGGAATCGATAATGGTAATGAATTGGTTCATGAAATTAAAAGAAAACTGCTGCCTTATCATGCAGAGAAACAGCCGATTTATTTGTTGCAGAAAAATGGTAAAAGAACAAGGCTGCATGAGTCGGAAGATCAGCTTTTATCGGGGTTGATGGTGAATAAGACAACCCGCTATATCCTTATGTTTCCAAGAGATATCTCCGGAATGGATTCTTAAAGAATATTAAAATTTACGATCTGAAACTAAAACGTGTTTGCAAATTATAGAATTTCTTATCTTTGCAGAATATGGAATTCACAGCTTCGCAAATTGCAAGTTTTATTGACGGAAAAATAATAGGTGACGAGAATGCGCTTATTACAGGAGTTTCACCAATTGAAAATGGGGAATCAGGACATCTTTCTTTTATAGCACAAGATCGGTTTTCTCATTTTTTGGATAGCTCAAAATGTTCTGTTATCATCGTTTCGGAAAAACTTCTGGAGAAAAATCATTATAATCCTACCCTAATCGTTGTAAAAGATGCCTATCTTTCTTTTCAGATTCTGATGAATTTATATCAGGAAATGCAGGGGAGAAAAGAAGGTATTGAAAATGGTTCTTCCATTCACGATACAGCTGTTATAGGAGATAAGGCCTATATAGGGGCATTTACTTATGTTTCCGAGAAAGCTAAAATAGGGGAAGGTTCACAGATCTATCCGCATGTATATATAGGAAAAGGAGTAAAAATCGGTAAAAACTGTAAGATAGACAGTGGTGCCAGAATTTATGATTATTGTATTATTGGAGATAACTGTGTAATTCATTCGAACACGGTAATTGGCGGTGACGGATTTGGTTTCCAGCCAACAGCCGACGGCTTCAAAAAAATACCGCAGCTTGGAAATGTTATCATTGAAGACGATGTAGAAATTGGTTCAAACTGTAGCATTGACAGAGCAACAATAGGTTCTACCGTTATTGGTAAAGGAACCAAGATTGATAACCTTATTCAGATTGCCCACAATGTGAAAATTGGTCAGAACAACGTAATTGCAGCCCAGGCAGGAATTGCAGGTTCTACTACAATTGGTGACTGGAACCAGATCGGCGGCCAGGTAGGCGTTGTAGGACATATTAAAATAGGGAATCAGGTAAAAATTCAGGCACAGAGCGGTGTAAATTCCAGCGTTAATGACAAGGAGACATTGTATGGTTCGCCGGCAATCAGTTATAATGACTATTTGAGAAGCTATGTTCATTTCAGAAACCTGCCTGGAATAGTAAGTAGAATAAATAATCTTGAGAATAACTCAAAAGATAATACTAATGAGTGATATGCAAAAAACACTTCAGCAAGAGGTAACTCTTTCTGGAATTGGTCTTCACACGGGTAAAGAAGTAAAACTTACCATTAAGCCTGCTAAAGAAAATACAGGTTTTGTTTTTGTAAGAACAGACTTGGAGGGACATCCTCAGGTAGAAGCAGATGTAAATTATGTTGTAGCAACAGAAAGAGGAACTACATTAGAAAAATTAGGGGTAAAAATTACCACTTGCGAGCACCTTTTAGCAGCCCTTGTTGGTTGTGATATTGACAACGCAATTTTAGAAATGGATGCCTCTGAACCTCCAATTTTAGATGGATCTTCAAAATACTTTGTGGAAGCTATCGAAAGTGTTGGAGTAGCAGAACAGAGCGTAGCAAGAGAATATCTTGTTGTAAAAGAAGTTCTTACTTACAGTGATCCGGCTACAGGTTCGGAAATCACGATCATTCCATCAGATACTTATGAAGTAACTACAATGGTAGATTTTGGGACTAAAGTATTAGGTACTCAAAATGCCACTCTTAAAAATATTTCAGAATTTAAAGACGAAATCTCATCAGCAAGAACATTCAGCTTCCTGCACGAGTTGGAAATGCTTTTGGATCACGGTTTGATCAAAGGTGGAGATATTTCCAATGCCATCGTATATGTAGATAAAGATCTTACTCCTGAAACTACAGAAAAACTAAAGAAAGCCTTTGGAAAAGATAATGTATCCATCAGACCAAACGGGATTCTCGATAATCTTAATTTAAACTATCCTAACGAAGCTGCTAGACACAAATTACTGGACGTAATCGGTGACCTTGCTTTGGCAGGTGTAAAAATAAAAGGTAAAGTTATCGCGAACAAACCTGGGCACTATGTGAATACCCAGTTTGCGAAAAAACTAAACCGCCAGTGGAAATTGCAGAAAAAGAAAAACGTTCCGGATTTTGACCTTACCAAGGAGCCGGTATTCGATATCAACGGCATTATGAAGCTTATGCCTCACAGACCTCCGTTCTTATTGATTGATAAAGTTCTTGAACTTTCAGACTCACATGTAGTAGGTCTGAAAAATGTCACAATGAATGAACCATTCTTCGTAGGACATTTCCCTAAAGAACCTGTAATGCCTGGAGTTCTTCAGGTAGAAGCATTAGCACAGACAGGAGGAATTCTTGTACTGGCCAGCGTTCCGGATCCTGAAAACTATTCTACCTATTTCATTAAAATTGATAAGGTGAAATTCAAAAGAAAAGTAATTCCGGGAGATACGCTGATCTTCAAAATTGAATTAATAGAGCCTATCAGAAGAGGAATTGTTCATATGCAGGGGTATGGATATGTAGGAGACACTGTAGCAGTAGAAGCAGAGCTTATGGCTCAAGTTGCAAAAAATAAAGTTGATTAAATGATTCATCAATTAGCAGCCGTAGATAAACGTGCGAAAATCAGCAAAAATGTAATCGTAGAACCTTTCACTACCATTGCAGGGGATGTAGAAATTGGAGAAGGAACATGGATTGGTCCGAATGTTACCATCATGGATGGAGCAAGAATAGGGAAAAACTGTAGGATTTTTCCCGGGACAGTAATCTCTGCAATTCCTCAGGATCTGAAATTTGATGGTGAAGATACCCAGGTGATTATCGGCGATGATACAACAATCAGGGAATGCGTTACGGTAAACAGAGGTACAAAAGCTCTGGGATATACTAAAATAGGTGCTAACTGCCTTATTATGGCTACTTCGCATATAGCCCATGATTGTGTTATCGGAGATCACGTTATCATTGTAAACGGTTGTGGTATTGCAGGACACGTGGAGATAGGAGATTATACGGTAATGGGAGGCTTGTCAGCCGTTCACCAATTTGGTAAAATCGGAAAGCATGTAATGATTTCCGGAGGTACTCTGGTAAGAAAAGATATCCCGCCTTACGTAAAAGTAGCCAGAGAGCCTATGTCCTATGCAGGTATCAATTCGGTTGGTTTAAGAAGAAGAGGATTTACCAATGAGAAAATCTTTGAAATCCAGAAAATCTACAGAGCTATTTTCCAGATGAAGATGAACGTTTCCCAGGCTATTTCCCATATTGAAAAAGAAATGCTTCCAACGGCTGAAAGAGATGAAATCTTACAGTTTATCCAAAATTCACCAAGAGGTATTGTAAAAGGGTACGGTACCGGAAAGGACAGAGAATAAGTTACCCCAATATTATCAGACAATGAAAAGCTTAATTGTACTTACACTTTCTGCGACATCTTTTTTTGTTTGGACAGCAAACGGAAAAGACTGAAACTGTAAAAAAAGAAAAGCCTTTTACCATAGAAAGACAGCTTTCTCAAGAGTCTTATGATAGTATTGCAAAGAATAATTTAAATGGTATTCTGAAACAGAGAAATACGGGAAGTTCAATTTTTGGAACAGCTGATCAGTATAAATCTGATATTCAGATGAATGTAAACAGATTGAATAACAATGTGAATGCATTCAATAATAATATATTTAACAGAATGATGCCTCAGGGGCAGGGAATACAGTTTAATAAAAGAAAATAAATATTTACATAATTAATGGCAACAAGTAACGATATCAGAAAAGGGCTGTGCATAGAGTATAGCAATGATATTTATAAAGTAATCGAGTTTCTTCACGTAAAACCGGGAAAAGGACCTGCTTTCGTAAGAACAAAATTAAAGTCAGTAACTAACGGTAAAGTAATTGACAATACTTTCTCAGCTGGACACAAAATTGATGAAGTAAAAGTAATCACCAGAAAATTCCAGTATCTGTATGATGATGAGAACGGATTCCACTTCATGAACAATGATGATTTCTCTCAGTTATACATCAACAAAGAAATGATTGAGAACTCTCAGTTTATGAAAGCTGGTGAAGAAGTAACCATCATTTTGAAAGAAGCTGATGAAACTCCGCTTTCTGCTGAACTTCCACAATCAGTATACCTTGATGTGATTGAAGCTGATCCGGGAGTAAAAGGAAACACAGCAACAAATGCTCTTAAAAACGCAATCGTTGAAACCGGAGCAAGAGTAATGGTTCCTTTGTTCATTGAACCGGGAGACAGAATTAAAGTAAGCACTGAAGACGGCAGCTACTTAGAAAGAGTAAAAGAATAAATAAAATGTACATAAATTCGGTTTGCATCAGCACTCCGAATTTTGTTTTATAAGAAAATCTATTGTTATGAGATTCCATTCTCCGCAAAAGCTTAAAACCATTGCAGATTTAATAGGCTCAGCATTTGTAGGGCCTGAAGATTTTGAAGTATTGGGGACCAATGAGATTCACATGGTAAAACCAGGTGATATCGTTTTTGTAAATCATCCTAAATATTATGACAAAGCATTAAACTCTGCAGCCACTATTATTTTAATTGATAAAGAAGTAGAATGCCCGGAAGGCAAAGCGCTTCTGGTTTCTGATGATCCTTTCAGAGACTTTAATAAAATCAATACTCATTTCACCAGAATATATAATTTCACAGAAGAACTTCACGATGTTGAAATAGGAGAAGGAACAAAAATCCATCCTTCTGCAGTAATTGGAAACAATGTGAAAATCGGAAAAAACACCCTTATTTTTCCAAATGTTGTCATTGGAGACCGTACAGAAATCGGAGATAATGTGATCATCCAGTCCGGTACGGTTATCGGTGGAGATGCTTTCTATTACAGAAAGCTGAATGGTAATTTTGACCGTTTAATTTCTGTAGGAAACGTTATCATTGAAAACAATGTTGAAATTGGAAACAACTGTACTATTGACAGAGGAGTTACAGATTCTACAGTGATTGGGGAAGGATCCGTTTTGGACAACCTTATTCAGATCGGTCATGATACCGTAATCGGGAAAAAATGCCTTATTGCTTCTCAGGTGGGAATTGCAGGATGCTGCATCATTGAAGACGAAGTGACCATGTGGGGACAGGTTGGAATTGCATCCGGCCTTACCATTGAGAAAGGCACAGTTCTTTTGGCCAAAGCCGGAGTGAACAAAGACCTCAAAAAAGGAACCTATATCGGCCTGTTTGCAGAAGATTTTAAAGGCTATCTGAAAAAAGAAGTAAAACTGAGAAATCTCAAATAAACAATTCCAAAGGTTTTGTCCGAAATCAAAGAAATTTGAGTAAATTTGTGAGCATTAATAAAATAATAAATAAATTAAAACAACAATAAAATGTCAATTTTAGTAAACAAAGATTCTAAAGTAATTGTACAAGGATTTACAGGGAACGAAGGAACTTTCCACGCTGGTCAGATGATTGAATACGGAACAAACGTAGTAGGTGGTGTTACTCCGGGAAAAGGAGGTAGCGAGCACTTAGGAAAACCGGTATTCAATACAGTTGCTGACGCTGTTGAAAAAGCAGGAGCAAACGTAAGTATCATTTTCGTACCGCCGGCATTCGCAGCAGATGCTATCATGGAAGCTGCTGAAGCAGGAATCAAAGTAATTGTATGTATTACTGAAGGTATTCCTGTAGCTGATATGGTAAAAGTGAAATCTTATATCGCTGACAGAGACTGCAGATTAATCGGACCAAACTGCCCTGGAATCATTACTTCTGAAGAAGCTAAAATTGGTATTATGCCAGGTTTCGTTTTCAAAAAAGGAAAAGTAGGTATCGTTTCAAAATCTGGTACTCTTACTTACGAAGCTGCTGATCAGGTTGTAAGAGCAGGTTACGGTATTTCTACTGCAATCGGTATCGGTGGTGACCCAATCATCGGAACAACGACAAGAGAAGCGTTAGAGCTATTTATCAACGATCCTGAAACTGAAGCTGTTGTAATGATTGGTGAAATTGGTGGAGGTCTTGAAGCTGAAGCTGCTAGATGGTACAAAGCAAGCGGATCTACTAAACCGGTTGTAGGTTTCATTGCCGGACAAACAGCTCCGAAAGGAAGAACAATGGGACACGCTGGTGCTATCGTAGGAGGTGCTGAAGATACAGCTCAGGCAAAAATGGAAATCATGAGAGAAAACGGTATCAACGTTGTAGATTCTCCTGCAGATATCGGTGCTACTGTAGCAAAAATTTTAGGATAACATAAAACCACAGCATATGAAAAAACTTTTATTAGCCTCAGCTTTGACCCTTTCTGCTTTATCCTTTGCACAAGTGCAATGGAAAAGTACAAGATTTGGGGTGACAGGAGGTTTAAATTACTCCAGAGTATCTAATGCCCATAATCCTTCAGGCCCTAGATACACATTCCAGGCTGGAGCTTTGGCATTAATTCCCGTAGGAAAGGCAAATCAGTTCTTTATTCAACCTGAAGTTCAGTACTATGGTGCTGGAGAAACAGGAAAGGATAAGGATGCTAAAGGAGTAAGCGGTTATGACGCAGTATATGCAAATAACTACCTGAGTGTGCCTCTTTATTTCAAAGGCTATTTTTCTGAAGCAGAATCAGAATTCTTTGGATTGATAGGACCAAGATTTAACTTTTTGCTAAGTCAGAACGTTAAAGACGCTCCTGTAAGCAGACCTTATTATGACCCGGATGTTACCGATCCTAACCAGCCGGCAGGCGTAAATGGAAAGGCAAACAGCTTTAACTGGGGACTTGGGCTGGGAATAGGATATAGCTACAAAAGACAGCTTGAAGTTGCTTTAAAATATGACTTAGGTCTGGGAGACACTTACCCTGGTCTTGCTAAAGAAACCAAAGGTACTGATAAGAAAAAATCAGAGCAGGTAATTGCCCTTACTTTAAGCTATATATTCAAATAGAAATATTTCAGAATAAAAAAATCCCGGAAACAAAGTTTCCGGGATTTTTATTTTTTATATCTGTCGGTAAATCGAACAATTTTCTTAGCTTTTTTGCTATTTTACGATTTCGCCATTTTGGCATTTAACGATTTAGTAGCTAGCCTTTAATCCATTTCCAAAGTTCTTTTAAAGTAGCCTTATTGCCATACATCAAAATCCCTACACGATAAATTTTTCCTGCAAGGAAGATCATAAAAATAGTGGTTGCCAGCAGTAGGACAATAGATAATGCTATTTGCCAGACAGGGACTCCAAACGGGATTCTGGCAATCATAGCCACCGGTGAAGTAAATGGAATAATAGATAGCCAGAAACCTAACGGACCATCAGGATTATTCATTAAAGAAAAGCTTCCATACATTCCTAATGTCAAAGGTAAAATTGCAAATAACGTAAATTGTTGCGTCTCTGTTTCGTTATCTACAGCAGAACCTATTGCTGCATAAATAGAGCTATAGAAGATATAGCCTAAAAGGAAGAAAACAATAAATACAAAGATGATTAACGGGAAGTTCAGTTCCAGTAAGCTGTGAGAAATCTGAGTGGCAAGCTGTCCTACATCCAGTTTGTCAGCCAGTTCTTCATTCCCTCCCGGAATATTTTTCTGAATAGGAGAAAAACCTGTATTTAATACCAGTGCACCAATTACTGACATTGTAATCCAGATCACGAATTGTGTCAGTGCAACCATTGTTACCCCAAGAATTTTACCCATCATCAGTTCAAAAGGTTTTACAGAAGAAATAATGATTTCCACAACACGGTTATTCTTTTCCTCAAGCACACTTCTCATTACCCTTACCCCATAAATAATGATGAACATGAAAGTGACGTACATCAGTACCATACTCAATCCGGATTTAACCCCAAAGATAAGATCAGAATCTTCCTTATTGTTATCCGTAACATTGATGGTTTTTAAGGTAAAGCTTTTATCCAGATTATTCAATTGAACTTCCTGGATACCCAGCTGCTTGATTTTTTCTTTTCTGACAACATTGCTGATATCAGATACAATTCTCTGTTTTGTATCAAATCCTATTTTGCTGTTGATGATCAGTCTGGTATCATTTTCAAGCTGATCAAAATTCTGGTTTTTCAATTCCGGAAGAATAAGGATGCCGTCCAGAGATTCATTACCTTTCAAATTGTTAATCTTGGATTTTTCGTCAGCTGCAGAGACAAAAACGTAATTTAATTTTTCATTGGTTTTCAGCTGGTTGGTAAACAATCCGCTTTTATCCACCACTTCTATAATGCTATGCGATTCATTTGCTTTAAACATTAATCCGATCACAGCCCCGAAGGCAATGATCATAATAGGAGCAAGCAGGGTCAATATGATGAAAGATTTTTTCTTAACCTGTGTAAGAAACTCTCTTTTGGTAATTAAAAAAATATTATTCATAAAAATTAAGAATGGTTACTTACAGCATTAATAAACACTTCATTCATACTCGGGATTCTTTCGTCGAATGATCTTACTTTACCTACCTGTACAAGGTCAAGGAGAATATTATTCTGGCTTTCTTCATTTTTCAGGTCAAAGGAAACAAGGTTGTTTTCATTCGATAAATTGAAAATCTCATACTTATTTCTGAAATTTTCAAACTGATCGTTATTGACTTCAGAAAGCGTAATTCCGAAAATATTTTTCTTGAATTTTTCTCTTACATCAAAAACTCTTCCGTCAATGATTTTCTTCGAATTGTTGATCAAAGCCACGTAATCACACATTTCCTCCACACTTTCCATTCTATGGGTAGAAAGAATGATCGTTGTTCCGTTATTTTTAAGATCAATAATCTGATCTTTAATTAAATTAGCATTTACCGGATCAAAACCCGAAAAAGGCTCATCAAGAATCAAAAGATGAGGTCTGTGAAGAACCGTAACTACAAACTGAATTTTTTGAGCCATCCCTTTAGAAAGTTCAGAAAGCTTTTTCTTCCACCATTGGTCAATATTCAGTTTTTCAAACCATTTTTTGGCTTCGTTCAAAGCATCACTTTTGGTCATTCCTTTCAGTTCCCCGAAATAAAGGATCTGATCACCAACTGTCATGTTTTTATACAGCCCTCTTTCTTCAGGCATGTAGCCAATGTCTTTAATATGGTTGGGGTTCAGTTTCTGTCCGTTGATAAAAATATCTCCCGAGTCTGCCTGGGTAATTTGATTAATGATACGGATGAAAGAAGTTTTTCCGGCTCCGTTAGGCCCTAAAAGACCGTAAATACTGGCTTTTGGAACATGGATGCTGAAATCATCCAGGGCGACCTTTTTTCCGGCGTTATAGGTCTTTTTAATATGTTCAGCTTTTAACATTAAATTGTTCTTTTTACAATTAGTATAAAAAAGTTCCGAAAGTTACGGAAATATTAAAACAGAATTAATGTAAAAGAAAAAATCCTGATGATTATCAGGATTTTAATTTATTGTTTCACGATTTGAGTAACTTTCTGCGTGTTGTCACTTAATATATAACGGATCATATATTTTCCGGGTTTCAATTTTTCAATATTGATCTCTCCGGAATTCATATTTACCGTATAATTGGCAACCTGCATACCCAAAATGGAATAGAAAGTTACACTTTTGATTCTTAAAGAAGAATCTTTTGCCTTAATAATAAGGAAGTCCTTTGCAGGATTTGGATAGGCAAGCAATACACCATCATCCGCCTTTTGAGTGATGGAACCCGGCTCTCTAAGCTGAGCTTTAAAATTGTTGGAAAATCCAACAAAAGTGCCTACAAATAGAAATAAAAGTAAAAGTTTTTTCATCAAATTTATAATTTCTCGAATATATATAACAAATGTAATACATTCTGCAATTGCATACAATAGTTTTTTGCAGAACTTATATTAAATTTGTAGAAACTTATTCAAAAAGTATTCCAAAATGATACATTCAAGAAATAGAAGACTTAGAGTTAATGAATCTATCAGAAGTCTGGTAAGAGAAAATGTGCTTACAACTGATGATTTTGTAATGCCGATCTTCGTAATGGAGGGCGAAAACAAGCAGGAGGCAATCCCGTCTATGCCGGGAATTTTCAGGCGCAGTATCGATTTAACAGTGAAGGAATGTAAGGAATTATTTTCTTTGGGAGTAAAAGCTGTCAATTTGTACATGAAAGTGTCAGAACATCTGAAAGACAATACAGGAAAAGAAGCGTGGAACAAAGACGGATTGATGCAGAATACCATCAAGGCTATCAAAGATGCCGTTCCCGGAATGATTGTTATGCCAGATGTAGCTTTGGATCCTTACTCGATCTACGGACATGACGGAATCATTGAGAACGGAAAAGTGCTGAATGACGCTACCAATGACGCATTGGCAAGAATGTCAGTATCTCATGCAGAAGCAGGAGCCGATCTTGTAGCACCAAGTGATATGATGGATGGAAGGGTACAGGTTATCCGTGAAGCATTGGAAGAAAGCGGATTTACAGACGTAGGTATTGTAAGTTATGCTGCCAAATATGCAAGCTCTTTTTATGGGCCTTTCAGAAGTGCTTTGGATAGTGCTCCGAAGGACAACATGGAAATTCCGAAAGATAAGAAAACCTATCAGATGGATTTCCACAATACCCGTGAAGCATTGAATGAGGTATTTAAAGATATAGACGAAGGAGCGGATGTTATCATGATCAAGCCGGGACTGCCTTATCTGGATATTGTTTCCAAAGTACGTGAAGCCATTGATCTTCCGATCGCAGTATACAATGTAAGTGGTGAATATGCTATGGTAAAAGCAGCTGCCCAAAACGGCTGGCTGGATAATGACAAAACAATCATTGAAAGCTTAACATGCTTTAAAAGAGCAGGAGCAGATATGATCTTTACGTATTTTGCAAAAGAAGCGGCGATCTTATTAAATAAATAAGATAATATTCATTCAAATAAAAATCCGGCTGTTCTGATCAGAACAGCCGGATTTTCCATTATTAATTAGTTCATTATTTTTTATAACCAACCCTTTCTGCCATACACATATGTGTCATCGAATTGTTTGTCACTCATAAAGAGATATAAAATACCTTCAATAAAAGGGATAATAGAGGCAGCTCCAAAAGTGACAACGTTAAGGACCAGCTGAATAATAGCTTCTTTCTTATAGCCCAGATAAAATTTATTTAAAGCCAGCCAGCCAACAAGGATTCCCAATAAGGCAGCAGGGATTTTCTTTTCTGAACGGTAAGGGACACCGCTTTGCTGGTTCTGTACATTTTCTGTTTTTGTGTAACCGTAATTTTCCATTGCTTAGTATTTTGTAATTGATTGATATGTTTTACAATAAGTAGTTTAAAATGTTAAAAAGTTACAAGAAGCAAAAGAGTGGAAAGCCAAAATTGCAAATTCATTTAATTCCCCTTCTGCTATCTACCTTTTCGCCTTTTTGCTTTTTCGCCTATCTGCGAGTTTATATTTTTGATATATTTGCCCTATGATTTTACGAGGAGAAAACTTAATCAAGGAATACGGTCCTAAAAAAGTTGTAAAAGGCGTTTCTGTACAGGTTCAACAGGGAGAAATTGTTGGTTTGCTGGGTCCCAACGGAGCAGGAAAAACCACATCGTTTTATATGATCGTAGGGTTGGTTAAGCCTACTTCAGGGAAAATTTTTCTGGATAAGCAGGAGATCACTACCGATGCCATGTACCGTAGAGCTCAAAAGGGAATCGGGTACCTTGCTCAGGAAGCTTCAGTTTTCAGAAAATTGTCTGTGGAAGAAAATATTATGGGAGTATTGCAGCTGACCAAACTTTCAAAACGTGAGCAGCAGATCAAATGTGATGAACTTATTGAAGAGTTTTCTCTGCAGCATGTCCGTAAAAACAGGGGAGATCTTCTTTCCGGAGGAGAAAGACGTAGAACAGAAATTGCACGCTGTCTTGCTACAAGTCCGAACTTTATCCTTCTGGATGAGCCTTTTGCCGGGGTAGACCCTATTGCGGTTGAAGATATCCAGAAAATTGTAAGAAGCCTTGTTGATAAAAACATTGGAATTTTGATTACCGATCACAACGTACAGCAGACCCTGGCAATTACCAATAAAACGTACATTATGTTTGAAGGAAAGATCCTTAAAGAAGGACTTCCTGAAGACCTTGCGAACGACCCGCAGGTACGAGAAGCTTATCTGGGTGAGAACTTCGTCTATCAGAGTATTTTAGATAAGCCTAAAAAGAAAAAATATGCCTATAACATCTGGGCAGGAAACTTTGATTCAAAAGCACAGCTGCAGGGATTTGTGGATGAAAATTTTAAACAGTTTGATGACCTGAGACTCATGTATGGCTTCGAGGATATCAGTTTTGCTTCATTAGCCAACTCTGAAATTGAACATATCTTTAATGATATCGTAGATAAAAATGCCAATAACTCCTTTGTTTTCCAGAAAAAAGAAATCAACAGCCAATATTCTTTAGAACAGGCAGAAGCAGAGTCTAAAGAAGCCAGCAGAAAAGAACTGCACTACCTTACGACTTATATGTATGAAGGATAAAATATAAAGCATTTATTTGCTGAACATGATAATAAAACGTACCTTTTTCTTTTGAAAGCGGTACGTTTTTCATTTAAAATGATTTCTATGGCTAAACCTTTTAACAGAACTGTCACCTTATTCGGAATTTATAAACAGCTTGTCCCGTTCATCAGACCTTACCGATTAATGATCTACGGAACCCTGTTTCTTACATTTCTCGGGGCTCTGGCAGCACAGGTTAACCCGATAGTTTTGAAATACACGGTAGATGAGGTTACCGAACTTACCCATCTTCCACACCCGATGTCAGAAGGGATTCATATTCTTATCATTATTTCCGTTATTTTATTGGGAAAGGAACTCTTAAACATTTTTATCAACTTCGGACAGAAATTTTATGGGGAAAAGATCAGGATCAATGTCAGTTCTGTATTGGCACAATCAGCAATTGATAAGATATTGACCTACAGAGTTGCCTATTTTAATGACGAAAACCACGAATCCGGAAAGTTACAGATCAGGATAGACCGTGGAATAGAAAGCCTGACAAGACTGGTGCAGAATTTTTTCATTGATATCTTACCATTATTTTCCAATGCAATCATAGCACTGATTATTATGTATATGCAAAATGTGTATGTGGGGCTTGTCTCCACTATTATTGTTCCAATCTACTTTTATATCAGTTCTCTGCAGGCTAAAAAACTGAGCGGGGTCCGTCGCCAGCTTAGAAATCAAAGAGAAAGAAAAACATCAGGACTTCTGAACCTGATCAATTCCATTATGGTGATTAAAAGTTTTGTGCGTGAAAAATTTGAAGGAAAGAAACAATATGATCTTCAGATGGAACTTATGGAAAGCCAGATGGTGACTAGAAGAACCAACTTTATTTATGATGGTTTAAAAACCTTTATTGAGCAGTTCGGTGTGGTTTTGATTATCCTTTTAACCGTTTATTTGGTTCTTGATCAGCAAATGACCATTGGTGCGATCATGCTTCATATTATGCTTTTCAACAACGTTTCTGCACCTATCCGCCAGCTTCACAGGATTTATGATGATATGAACGATGCCATGATTTATGCCGAAGGGTATTTCGATATTTTAAATGCCGATGAAGAAACTGAACCGAACGGAAATTTTGTAGAAAGAGAAATCAAAGGAACTTTTGAATTAAAGAATGTTGATTTTACCTATCCCAACGGTACAAAGGCTTTACATAATGTTTCCATGAAAATTGAAAACGGGAAAACAACGGCTTTGGTAGGACTTAGTGGTGCGGGAAAATCAACAGTAATCAATCTTTTGTGTAAATTTTATCTACCCGATTCCGGAGAAATTCTTTTGGATGGTGTAAACCTTAATGAATATGATAATACTTTTTTAAGAAGCGATCTTGGATTGGTTCTTCAGAAAAATCATATTTTCCAGGGAAGTATTGAAGATAATATCCGGTACGGAGATATGAATGCAAGTTTTGAAGAAATTCAGGAAGCCGCAAAAAAAGCTTATCTGCATGAGCAGATTATGGATCTTCCCGAAAAGTATCAGCATGATGCCACACAACTTTCAGGGGGACAGCAGCAGAGAATTGCCATTGCAAGGTTGTTCCTTAAAAATCCTCCGATTATCTTTCTGGATGAGCCAACAGCCAGCCTGGACGCCATTGCTACGGAACAGATCAAAAACTCTCTGGATGCCATAAAAGAAGGAAGAACAGTGATCATTATCTCCCATTCCCTGTCACAGATTCTGGATTCTGATATCATTTATGTAATGAAAAAAGGAAGAGTGGTTGAAAATGGAACTCATGATGAGCTCTACAATAAAGAAGGTACTTACCGTGAGATTTTTGATGCCTCTGCCCGCAGTCTTAATCTCGATAAACTGGTGAATACTTTTAAAGAAAATTAAAGTCAAAAAGCCATCTCATTTATAGGTATACCTCAAAAAAGAATTTTAGCTTTGTTACATAATGAACGACCACTACCTTAAAAAACTTGATCGGGTAACGGCTATCCTTACCCAGTTACAGTCGAAACCTGTTGTACGCGCACAGGATCTGGCTGAAAAGTTCGATGTAAGTATAAGAACCATTTATCGCGATGTGAAAACTCTGGAAAATGCAGGCATTCCTATTGTTGGAGAAGCTGGCAACGGATATTCTTTAATGGAGGGTTATAAGCTTCCTCCGATTATGTTTACCAAAGAAGAGGTCTTAAGTTTTATTACTGCCGAAAAGCTGATGCAGAAATTTTCCCATCAGAGCCTGGGTAATCATTATCAGGCCGCCATGGAGAAAGTACGGTCGGTATTGAAATATTCTGATAAAAATCTGATCAAAAATATAGAAAAGCAGATTGATGTTTTCAGCTTTCATACAGATTCGGGCGACTCACTAAAAAATGTGATTCCTATTATTCTTGAAAGTATCGCAGAGAAAACGCAGCTGATTATAAAATATCAGACGGTAGACGGAAGGGTGAATCACAGAACTATTGAAACCGTCGGGATGTTTTTTGAATTTAATTTCTGGTACATCATGGCGTTCTGTACTTTAAGGAAAGATTTCAGACAGTTTCGTATTGACCGTATCCTTGAAATTTCAAAAACGCAGAATCCTTTTTTACAGGAATACGGACAGGTAAATGATTACCGCAAAAAATCAAATGGAAATAAAGAAAGAGCTAAACTTCTGGTAGATAAAAAGGTCATGTCTCACCTGGTGAATTCTAAAAAATATTACGGACTCATAGAAGAAGTAGAAACCGAACAAGGGATGGAACTTACTTTTGAAACTGAATGGATCAGTGACGGTTTCCCCCGCTGGCTCATTACTTTTGCAGATTATGCTACTGTTCTTGAACCGGAAAGTCTTCGCACAAGATTGAATGAACTGCTGAGAAAAATGACAGAAAGACATCAGTAAAACCCCAACAGATAGCTGTTGAGGTTTAAAGACTTAATTGAGGCAATAAATGAAATGGCTTGAAGCGAAAAAGGCAAAATTGCAAATAAGCAGATCTGTTGTGTCGCTAAAAATGATAGTAGTTGGTATAAGTTGAAGAAAATCACAATTAATAAAATAGGCAGATTTTCTTACAATTAAGCTTTTTGCAATTTTACCTTTTTACTTTTATTAGAATCTTTCCCAGAAGAATGGCGGTTCAATACCTAGAGCTCTTAGGTAAACATATCCCTGACCGCGGTGGTGGATTTCATTGTCAATGAAATAAAGAATATTTTCATACACCGGGAATTCATATTGTCCGAAAAGGTTGAATACTTCCTGGAAACGCTCTTCAGAAATCTGATTGAAATAGTGATTGATCACTTCTGTTTCTTCATCCCATTTTTTTAATAGCTCTTCTTTAGAAGTAGGATTGAAGCCTTCTTCATTATAACCTTCCATATTTCCTTCAATGATTCCTTTCAAAGCGGGACCTGCAATGCTGATCATCTCAGTGGCAAGTTTTGCAAAAGGTCTCATCCCTCCGACAGAAAATTCAAATAATTCTTTTTCAGGAAAAGCTTCGATTACTCTTCTTGTAAGATTTCTGTGTCCCTGCCAGTCTTTTAATAACTGATCTGTGGTCATAAATTGTTTAGTGGCTGTGGCTGTAGTTGTCATAATATTATTGTTTTTGTTTGTTGTTGATACAAAGGTAAGATGGAGCAATGACAACAGTTTGTCAGTAGGATTTCAGGGATTAAAAAAATATTTTTTTCTTTGCTAAAAATATCCTGACCACTTTTCCGTTAAAAAGAAAGGATATTAATAAAGAAATTGCTATTATTAGAATTATGAAGACGTATATTTTGCCTGCTATCACCACTTTTTTATTAGTATCATGCAATAAGATTGAGGAGAAAATAGACCAGACTGTTCAGAAAACAACCGAAACCGTACAGCAGAAAGCACAGCAGGCTGTAGAAGAAACAGTGAAAAAGACAGTCAATGAATCTGTGAATTCTCTAATTAATTCCGAAGACGTTAAGTTTAACACTGTTTTTCCGGGTGCAGGAGTAGACATTATTTCCGAAGAGAAAGGAAAAAAGATCAAAATTCCGGGAAGACCGGAAGGTTATATCTTTAAATACAAAGCGGATATTGCTGTTTTACTGCCGTTTTTAGAAGCGCAGCCCACTTCTGATGAAAGTAAATCTGATAAAACTGCCCGTAAGATTGACGGACAAAGTATTATAGATAAAATAAGCTTTCTGTCAAAATTCCTGCCTGACAATACCTTTGATGCCAAAATTCTTGAAGATATTAAGTCCGATAAAAACATCCGGTATTATAAGCTGAAAAGATTTCCTAACAGTAGTACCATTATCTACAACCCAAAAAATCAGACCATCATACAATACGTAGAGGTAAATAAATAATTTGGATATGGCCGGTTTCTCCCGGCCATTTTTTATTCCCATTTATTGCAAGCCATAAGCGAAGCAACCTCAGCCCGTTGAAAATTACTTATCAGAACAAGTAAAATCATATTTATTTCTGATGTTAAGTAATTGATTTTTTTATACAAATAAGATAATATTGATTTATTTTTTTTCATGTTATTAATAAATCACTTTATGTTTTGTGGATTAATTATTATTTTAACGAAATGGTATGATTTTAGTAAATATGAAATGGAATTATTATCATATATTTTATTTTTATGATTAATGTTGATTTTTTTATTAGATTTATTGAATATTTAATAATCAACATGAAAAAGAATTTATTTAATGGTAAAATTTATGCATTAGTATTAAGCGGAGCTGGTGCTATGGGATATGCTCAGGACAGCATAAAACAAAATAAAATAGATGAGGTTGTGGTTACCACGGGTAGAACCAAGCCAAGAACCATCATTACCTCAGCTATTCCTATAGATAATATTTCTGCTGTACAATTAAAATCTACAGGACAAACTACTTTTGACAAAGCTTTAACCTATGCTGTTCCATCTTTTAATTCATCTCAACAAACTGTTTCTGACGCTACGGCTCATTTTGACCCGGCAGACTTAAGAGGTTTAGGGCCTTCCAGAACATTAGTTTTAGTGAATAATAAAAGAAAAAATCAAAGTGCTCTTATTTATGTAAACGATACGCCGGGAAAAGGTGAAGTAGGTACAGATCTGAAGAGTATTCCTTCAGCAGCTTTACAAAACGTAGAGGTCTTGAGGGATGGAGCATCTGCACAATACGGATCTGATGCTATTGCAGGCGTAATCAATATTATTCTTAAGAACAGTGTTGGAAAAAGCACGGTCAATCTTTTTTCAGGGATTACTTCAAAAGGAGACGGATTTAATATCGGAGCAGATTTTAATACAGGAATCAGGGTAGCAAAAAACGGAAGCCTGAACCTTACATTAGGTTTTTCATCCCAAAATAAAACAAACCGCGCAGGTTCTGTTACAAAAGATGAACTTTTTGGCGTGGATAATGCCTGGACGCAGGCTAATCCCGGTTTAGGGATGATCATTGGGCAGCCGCAGACAAAAGTTGCCAATATGTTTGTAAATTTTGAATTGCCAACCAGTGAAACGGGTAAATTTTATGCCTTTGGTGGTACAACCTATAGAAATGGGACCAGTTACGGCTTATATCGAACACCTTATTGGGTAACTTCCGATTTTGGTTTGTTAACACCAAAAGGACAGCCTTACAATGGATTTCAGCCGGAATTTAAAACAGATGTATATGATTATAATTTAACTTCCGGATGGAAAGGGATGTTTGGAAAATGGAGTTTTGACGGGAGTGCAACATTTGGTTCTAATGCAGTAGATTATGTGGTAGGAAATACCATTAATGTATCTTTGGGAGCAAATTCACCCACCCGTTTTAAAGCAGGTGGCCATCAGTTCAGTAATATTATAGGGAATATAGATATCAGCCGGGATTTTGGCTCGTTTGTTTTAGGTGCCGGAGCTGAAGTGCGCAATGAAAACTATCAGGCGAAAGCAGGAGAAGAAGCATCTTACATAGGAAGCGGTGCGGAATCATTTCCGGGACTGCAGCCTCAGAATGAAGTCAATAAAAACCGTCAGAACATCGGGGCTTATATAAATGCTGAATGGGATGTTACCAAAAACCTCTTGTTTGGAGGAACTGTGAGATATGAAAACTTCAGTGATTTTGGAAATAATGTTTCCTGGAAAGGAAATGCAAGATATAAATTGCTGGATGATAAGTTAGTTTTCCGTGGATCTGTTTCTACAGGGTTCCGAGCTCCTTCATTACACCAGATTTACTATTCCAATGTTCAGACCAAAATTACCGGGAATACAGTAGCTAATCAGGGTACCTTTAATAATGACTCCCAAATTATAAGATCTGATCTTGGTGTACCAAAATTAAATGCTGAAAAAGCCTTTAATATTACCGGAGGATTAGCTGTAAAACCTTTTAAAAACCTGACTATTACAGCAGATTATTATAGAATAAAAATTAAAGACAGGGTGCTTTTTTCAGGGGATATAGGTTACAAAACCGGTGCTCCGGGAAGTCCGGATCTGACCAATCCTGTGGAAGTCATATTGAACAATAATAAAATAACTTCCCTGAAATTTTTCACCAATGCTGTAAATACAGTTACTCAGGGAATAGATTTCGTTGCCAATTATTATACTTCTGCTATTGGCAAAGGAAGGTTGGGAATTATTGCTGCTTTCAATTATAACGAAACTAAAATAGTAGATAATATTGCCGTTCCGCCTATTTTGGCTCAAAATGGTTACTCAGAAAACTTTTTTGACAGAAAGGAACAATCCAGAATTATCTCTGCAAGGCCAAAAACAAAAACTATCCTCAGTCTTTCATATGATATTTCAAAGTTTAATTTTAACTTAAACAATACTTACTTTGGTTCTGTTACCTGGCAGCACGCTACTGATCCTGCCAAAGATCAGACGTTTTCCGGTAAGGTAATTACAGACATAGTTTTAACTTATAAAATCACGAATGATTTTAAAGTTTCAGGAGTTGTAAACAATTTATTTAATATATATCCGGATGTAATAGACAGCAAAGGGGATGTAGTAACAGATTTGGGAGGAAGGTTCAGATATCCATGGGAAGTAAACCAGTTCGGATTTAATGGAACCACTTTTCAGCTCAATGTCAATTATACTTTTTAATCTGAAAGAAAAAGTAACTCAAAAGACATAAAACCTACCTATGCAAATATTAACTGACATTAATTTCTAATGTCAGTTTTATTTTTTTCAGATAGGATAGGGATCTATTACGACATTTTACTTTTTACATTGTATAAAAAAAGGTATTTTAGTCCTATGAAAATTTATACTAAGACAGGAGATAAAGGTCAGACTGCATTGTACGGCGGAACAAGAGTTTCCAAAGCCAGTGCAAGAGTAGACAGTTATGGAAATATAGATGAGCTGAATTCATTCATTGGAATAGCAAAAAGTCATATTGAAGATGAAGAAGTGCTGAGACAACTGAAAAAGATCCAGTTTGATTTATTTACAGTAGGCTCAGAAGCAGCAACGCCTGTGGATAAGCTAATGTTGGCCAACGGAAAATCACGCCTTCCGATCATCATTTCAGAAACAGAAATTGAAGAACTTGAACAATGGATGGACGCCTTCGATGAAAAGCTGGAACCGCTTCAGTATTTTATTCTTCCCGGAGGAGGAAAACCTGCCACTTTTTTGCATGCAGCAAGAACAATCTGCAGAAGAGCGGAACGTTCATTGGTTTTCCTGAATGAATCTGAAGAAGTACGTCCTGAATTGATCAAATATTTAAACAGACTTTCAGATTATCTTTTCGTGTTGGCTAGATATATCTCAAAACTTAACAACGAACCGGAAGAATACTGGAACCCGAATGAAAGATAAAGCATTACTTTTCATCAACGGAGATGCTCCAAAATCATTACCCGATCTTAATAATTATGGATTGATAGCGTGTACAGACGGCGCTTTTCATTATTTGAAAAGAATGGGATTTCCTATGGACAGGCTGGATTTTATATCCGGGGATTTTGACTCGCATTCCGGGTCTGATGAAAATATTTATGACGAAAAATTTATCCACACTCCGGATCAGAATCAAACAGATTTTTATAAAGCTTTGGATATAATCCTTGAAAGAGGCGTAAATAAAGTTGATATTTTTGGTGGAAGCGGGGGAGAACAGGACCATTTTCTGGGAAACCTTACAGTTGCCTACGCATTCAAAGATCGTATGGAACTGAAGTTTTATGATGAATATTCAGAATATTATTTTATCCCCAAAAACTTTAAAGTAGAAGGAGTACAAAATAAAATGATTTCCTTATATCCCTTTCCTGTAGCAGAAAATATTGTAACAAAAGGCTTAAACTGGCCGTTGGAAAATGAAAATTTATCCATTATTTCAAGAATTGGAACCCGGAATTTCGCCGTTGAAGACGAAGTTGTTATCGGATATGAAAAAGGAGATCTGTTGATTTTTATAGGAACGGATTATTTATAATTTACTGCAATCTATCAACTGGCTTTATCCAAAATTTAACATTTGAATACATTCATAAGAATATCAGTTTTCACTATTTCATTATGCTGCATTTTATCCTGTAAAACACAGCATTTTGGAAAGCCGGAATATGGAAAAAATGAAACTGAAAAAGTAATTCACCTTAAGAAAGTAACCAATTTCCGGACTGTAGGAAATATCAAAAATACGGAAGGAAGAACGTTAAAAGAAGGAAGGTTTTACAGGAGTGCCCATCTTCATAAGCTTAAAAAGAGATCTTTTGACCGGTTTGATGAATTGGGAATCAGAGAAATTATTGATCTCAGGAATTCAAAGGAAATCGCTCAGAAACCTGATCAGATTCCTGCAGAAAACACATATAAGAAATATTCAGCGTTTGAAGATGAAGGCGATCAGCTGTCCCAGGCAAAAAAACTGGTCCTTAAAGGTAAAGTGAACGCGTCTGATGCGGATAAAAGGATGATCGATTTTTACCGTGAATATGTTACGGAAAATCCCGAAACCATAAAAACGATTATTACCGAGGTGTTGGAGTCCAAAGACCCTGTTCTTTACCACTGTACTGCCGGTAAGGACAGAACCGGGATTATTACAGCGTTGATCCTTACCATTCTGAAATTTGATAAGGAAACCATTTACAACGATTATCTTTTATCCAACAACTACAGAAAAGACCTTGTTCAGAAAAGACTCCGCCTTGCCAACAGGTTACATTTCCTTTATCCGAAGATGGATTTACAGGTGTTGGAAAAGCTGAGCTGGGTAGAAAAAAGATACCTTGATGCGGCTTTTGAAGAGATCAATAAAAAGTATGGCTCTGCAGATGCTTATATCCAGCAGGTATTGGGGATTTCAGATACCAAAAGAAATGAATATATTCAGAAGTTTACCTATTGATTATCAGATGTAAATTTTTCTGAGATTCAATATCGGGTGTTAATTTAAAATTATAATAATTTTAACACCTAAAAATGAAACTTTTTTAGCAATTTTGCATTTCTTAATTCACTTGTTTAGAAATGAAAATAAAGTACTCGGAACTTATTGATCAGACATTATATTTTCCTACGGAGGAATTTAATGTTTCTGAGAACAATTTGTTGTTTCACGATATTCCGTTGATGGATGTGGTTGAACAATTTGGCACCCCGCTAAAGATTAGCTACCTGCCGAGAATTTCTCAAAATATTCAGAAAGCGAAAGGCTGGTTTAAAGAAGCTTTTGAGAAAACCGAATATAAAAAGAATTATACCTACTGTTACTGTACAAAATCCAGTCATTTCAATTTCGTATTGGAAGAAGCCCTGAAGAATGATATTTCAATAGAAACATCATCTGCTTACGATATGGATATTGTAAAATCTCTATATGAAAAAGGTAAGGTAGATAAGAATATTGAGGTGATCTGTAATGGTTTTAAAACCGATGATTATCTGGCCAAAATCTCAGATATGATCAACAGCGGATTTGAAAATATTACTCCGATTCTTGATAATTACAGAGAGCTGGATAAGCTTACGGAAAGTATTGATTCTACTTTTGATATCGGAATCAGAATTGCATCGGAGGAAGAACCGAAGTTCGAATTCTATACCTCAAGATTAGGTATCGGATATAAAGATATTATTCCTTATTACAGCCAGAAAATTGCAGAACACCCGAATGCAAGACTGAAAATGCTTCATTTCTTTATCAACACAGGGATTAAGGATACGGCGTATTACTGGAACGAATTGTATAAATGTCTTCGTGTATATGCACGTCTGAAGAAAATCGCTCCGGAAGTGGATTCACTGAACATCGGAGGAGGTTTCCCAATCAAAACTTCTTTGAATTTCGATTATGACTATCAGTACATGGTGGAAGAAATCGTTTCTCAGATCAAGAAATTCTGTGAAGAAGAAGGAGTAGAGGAACCTAATATTTATACTGAGTTCGGAAGCTTTACCGTAGGGGAAAGCGGGGCCAACCTTTATAAAATCATTTCTCAGAAACGTCAGAACGACAGAGAAAAATGGAATATGATTGATTCTTCTTTCATGACCACTCTTCCTGATACATGGGCCATTTCAAGACACTTCATCATGCTTCCGCTTAACCGTTGGGAAGATACTTATGAAAGAGTGTTCCTTGGAGGGCTGACTTGTGATTCGGACGATTATTATAATTCCGAACAGCATACCAATGCCATTTATTTACCTGTTTTCAGTGATACAAAACCTCTGTATATCGGATTCTTCCATACCGGAGCTTACCAGGAAACAATCGGTGGTTATGGCGGAGTTCACCATTGTCTGATGCCTCAGCCGAGACACGTTCTGATTCAGAAAGATGAAAACGGTGAATTACAGTACGAGATTTTCCGTGAAAAGCAGGAACCGGAAGATGTATTGAAGCTTCTTGGGTATAAATAATTTTATGATCCTCAGAAATGGGCTTTAGCCCTTTACAATCAATAGAAAAGTCAATTGGCTTTAGCCAAAACTTATACAAAACAAAAGCTCTCAGAAAAATCTGAGAGCTTTTTATTTAAAAATATTTTGAAATTTTATCCAGTTCTAATTCTTCATAATCAGAAACTACTGTGTCTGCCAAAGTGTAATCCTGATTTTTTGAATGTGGGCTTCTGTATGCTGCACAAAAGATTTTTGCACGGTGTGCAGCAAGAATTCCATTGGTAGAATCTTCAATCACCATACAGTTTTCAACAGGTTCTCCAGCCATTTCAGCGGCCAGAAGAAAAACTTCAGGATGAGGTTTTGATTCCTTTAAATCGGCGCCGCTGATTTTCCCCCTAAAATAGGGTTCCAACCCGAATTTCTCAAAAACCATATTGATCGTTACCATTGTAGCAGAAGACGCCAGGATAAGTTTTATCCCATTCTCATGATAATGCTCGATCAGTTTTCTTACTCCGGGAATTAAATCAAATTCCTCATCATTGTAAAAATAATCCTTGAAATGAGATCTTTTGATTCCTGCGATTGTTTCGTAAGTCTGATCTAAATTAAATTCATTAATCAAAGTTTCAGAAACTCTTTTGGTAGAAGCTCCGGTAAAAGAGGTATACAGTTCTTCAGAAACTGCTATTTCCAGTTCGTCAAATGTTTTGAAATAGGCTTTTCTATGCAATGGTTCTGTATCTACTATGACACCATCCATATCGAAGAGAACAGCTTTTAAAGGCATATCAGGAGTTTTATACAAAAATAACTTTTAAAATTTAAACATTAAAGGATTTAAAATTGAAAAGTCAGGATAAGGTTAAAAATTCATAACAAACCGTTCATCACTTATAACTCAGGTACTATTTTGTATCTTTGTGGAATCATTTAATCTTTCAATCATTTAATTTTTTAATTAATAATTATATATGAAAACATACGCAGGAATTCCCGAGGAAAATGCAACGCTAGAGAATTCGAAAGTAATGTTGGTAACCGTTCCTTACGATGGAACTTCAACATGGGGAAAAGGAGCTGATAAAGGTCCTGAATTATTCTTAAATGCTTCTGAAAATATGGAGCTTTACGATATCGAAACACAAACAGAACCTTACCTTCAGGGAGTTTACTTAGCAGGAGAAGTGTCTGAAAATTCTTCCCCGGAAGCAATGACGGAAGCGGTTTATCAGAAAACCAAAGAGCTTTTGAACAATGAAGGTAAATTATTTACTCTTTTTGGTGGGGAACACTCTGTTTCTATCGGTTCTATTCGTGCGGTAGGAGAAAAATTTGAAAATTTAACCGTTCTTCAGTTAGATGCTCACACAGATTTACGTCCTGAGTTTCACGGTTCTACTTCAAACCATGCCTGTGCGGTTTTTGAAGCTAACCAAAAACATAACTTAGTACAGGTGGGAATCCGTTCTATGGATGCTGAAGAAGCACAATATTTGCCGGAAGGAAGAGTATTCTTTGCTCACGAAATTGCTAACAATGAGAACTGGATCAATGATGTACTGGAGAAAGTATCAGGAAACGTTTATATCACGATTGATTTAGATGCTTTCGATCCTTCCATCGCTCCTTCTACGGGAACTCCTGAGCCGGGTGGATTACAATGGTATCCAACGTTGGAATTATTAAGAAAAGTATTTGAAAAATGTAACGTAGTAGCGTTTGATATTGTAGAGTTAATGGATTCTCCAATGGCTAAGCCAACTGCTTTCTTATCTGCGAAGTTATATTACAAAATGCTTGCTTATTACGATATTTATAACAACAACTAATATTCCGCAAGAATCGGATTTTTTCTGCCGTATATTCTTTGGAAATTTGTGAGGTAAAATCATAATACAATGTCCACACAAAGTCAGATAGATTACAACAGAATTGCCAAAGCGATAGAATATATCCGGAGCAATTTCAGGCTTCAGCCAAGTTTGGAGGAAGTGGCAGAGAATATTCACTTAAGTCCGGCTCATTTCCAGAAGATCTTTACAGATTGGGCAGGAACGAGTCCGAAAAAATTTTTACAGTTCATCAGTCTTGAACATGCTAAGAATTTATTGAAGGAAGAAAAAGCAAGTTTGTTTGATACCGCCTATGAGACAGGACTTTCAAGCACCAGCAGGCTTCATGACCTGTTTGTGAAAATAGAAGGAATGTCTCCGGCAGAATATAAAAACGGAGGAAAAAGCCTCAATATTCATTACAGTTTTTCCGAAAGCCCTTTCGGGAATATACTAGTAGCTTCTACAGAAAAAGGAATCTGCTATATGGCTTTTGAAGACGATAAAGAAAAAGCATTCGGGGAACTGAAACAAAAGTTCCCTAATGCTTCTTTTATTGAGCAGCAGGATGCACTTCAGAAGAATGCACTGTCCATATTCGATAAAGACTGGACAAAACTCAATACTATAAAATTACACTTAAAAGGAACCGATTTTCAACTGAAGGTATGGGAAAGCTTATTGACGATTCCTATGGGTAAACTGTCAACCTATGGAAGCCTGGCTGAAAAAATAGGAAATCCTAAAGCATCCAGAGCAGTAGGAACAGCTATTGGAAGTAACCCGGTTGCCTTTCTGATACCTTGCCACCGCGTGATTCAGTCTACCGGACACCTCGGCGGTTACCGATGGGGAAGTGATAGGAAACAGTTGATTGTAGGTTGGGAGGGCTCACATATTTACTCGTAATCTATTATTAAGTTTTGGCTAAAGCCAATGGATTAGATTATTTTTGTTAAATGGGCTAAAGCCCATTCCTATTGATATAAAAATTCGTGTCATTAGTGAAAAGCATTGGTGCCATTTGTGTTTAGTGAACAAGCATTTGTGCCTTTTTGCGGTTGAAAAATATTAAATTTAAGTTTTGGCTAAAGTCTATTTCTATTGATGTGAAAATTCGTGTCATTTGTGAAAAACATTGATGTTATTTGTGTTTAAATATAAAAGCATTTAATTAAAAAAAACTATGATGAGTCTCTTCGAAGAAATATCAGATTATCCACTGAATATCCTTCCACACGATGGAACCGTTCATTATTATGGCAAGGTTTTCTCAAAAGAACAATCTGATTTTTATTATGATTATCTGTTCAATCAGATTCCATGGGAGAATGATGAGGCTGTAATATTTGGAAAACTGATTTTAACCAAAAGAAAAGTAGCCTGGTTTGGAGAGAAAGCATTTGAATATACGTATTCGAAAAGAACAAAATATGCCAGATTCTGGACTCCCGAATTACTGGAACTGAAGAAAAAATGTGAAGAAGTTTCTGGCGAAACCTACAATTCTTGCCTGCTTAATCTATACCATGACGGAAGTGAAGGCATGGCTTATCACAGCGATGGTGAAACAGACCTTAAGAAACATGGAGCCATTGCTTCTTTGACCTTTGGAGCAGAAAGAAAGTTTTTATTTAAACATAAAACAACCAAAGAAAAAGTTGAAATATTTCTTGAAAACGGAAGTTTATTAATTATGAAAGGAACTACACAGGATCACTGGCTTCACAGGCTTCCACCCACTACAAAAGTGAAAACTCCCAGGGTAAACCTGACCTTCAGAACCATTGAAGACTAGTATTTAAGAGAAATTTTATCCATAACGTTTGTTATTCCGAAGGAGTCCCAATGATGCTTTATCTAATGGCAAGTCGTTTACAGACTTTAGAGGATTACGCTTATCATATCCATTAATAGGAGTGTGCTTTAGCCCACATAGACAAAAGAACCAATTCATCCGGCTTTAGCCAAAACCTAAAAAAAACTTCAGATCTTCAAAAATAAAAAGCTGTTCAGACGAACAGCTTTTCAATTTATTTTAAAACATCAGCTTCAATGGAGCTGTCATCATACACTTTGATGAATGCCTTAGTGTAATCTTCTTTATTGGCAAAATTTGGATTATCCATAAACTTCTGCGGGTTAATGGCGAAAAGTGGAAACCATGTACTGCTGATCTGAATCTGGATTTTATGTCCTTTTTTGAACGTATGAACCACATCCTGAAGTCTGAAATTAACAGCCGTTTTCTGGTTAGGAACAAGCGCCTCTCCCTTTTCTTTTGTATTTCTGAACCTTGCAGGCATAATTTCACTTCTTACCATCTGATGATAGTTTCCGTAGATAACGCCTTCTTTCTTTTCTGCAGGTTTGAAATCTTCCGGATATACATCAATCAGTTTTACTGCAAAATCGGCATCTGTAGAAGTGGAAGCAATATTCAGTTTAGCCATGATCTCTCCGGCAAAAGTAATGTCTTCAGTGAGTATATCCGTTGTGAATGTCAATACATCAGGTCTTCCCACAGCAAATCTCTGGTCTTCCGACATATAATTTCTCGGAGTGAAACCATTGAAATCTTTTAAATGATCAGAGCTTAAAACAGGATTGTTCGGATCACTGTAATATTCGGAATAACCTTGTCCTGATGATTTTTTTAAGGTGTTATCCGCCAGATAGAAATTCACTTTCTGAGCATTTTTAGGAGGATAAGAAGCAAATTCTTTCCATTCTTTAGCACCGGTGTCATACATCAGTGCTTCAGGAAGTCCTGCATCCTCTTTGGTATTGCCTTTCAGGTAGTGGTTGAAGAATTTTGTTTCAATATTTTTCTGATAATAGGTTGCAATACTATCTCCAAAATAGGTTTCACTGTGAAAATGTTTTCCCTGCTCCTGAGACCAGCCGCCATGGGAGAATGGCCCCATTACAATGGTATTTTTGGCTTTAGGGCTTGTTTTTTCGATGGTTTTATAAATATTCAGCGGGCCCGAAAGATCTTCTGCATCAAACCATCCACCGACAGTCATTACAGCATGATTGATATTTTTTAAATGAGGAAGAAGACCTCTTTTCTGCCAGAATTCATCATAGTTGGTATGATTCATAATTTCTGTCATGAAGAAGTTATTCTTATAATACTTTTCATACCCGTCTTTCAGGGTACCCATATCTCTGTAGAATTTTAATCCATCTTCAGAAGTCTGCTTGATGAAAGAATCCATATACCATGCCTGCTTTTCAGGTTGTGTTTTCTGTATTCCGAAAACAGGAAATGTTCTGAAATAGCCCAGCATAAATCTTCCGTTGTGAAGAAAATCGTCATTCCAGAAATCAGAAATAGGTGCCTGTGGAGAAGAAGCTACCAAAGCCGGATGCTGTGACAAAGTTCCTACGGCAGTATAAAATCCGGGATATGATGTCCCGAACTGACCTACCTTACCGTTGTTATCTTTCACGTTTTTCAAAAGCCATTCGATGGTATCATAGGTATCAGTACTTTCATCAACATCTTTTTTGGTTTTACGTTCTACCTGCGGCGTCATATTGGTAAATGTACCTTCACTCATATATCTTCCGCGTACATCCTGGTACACAAAAATATACTTGTCTTTCATAAGATAGGTGTTAGGGCCTACTTTTGTTTTATATTCACTTTCTCCGTAAGGAGCAATGCTGTAGCAGGTTCTCTGCATCAGAAAAGGATATTTGTTCTTGTTGGATATATCTTTAGGGATATATACTGCTGTGAAAAGTTTCACGCCATCACGCATTGGAATATAAAATTCTTTCTTGGTGAAATTGTCTTTAACGAAAGTATCTTTCTGTTCCGTTTTCTGAGCCTTTCCAAGAATGAAAAAAAGAATACATAATACTGAAATATGGATTTTCATAAAAAAAATTTGCTGCTAATTTAAAAATAAAAACAGTTTTATTCGTAAATCTTGTTTAAAAGGTTGTTGCAAAAGCCACCCGTCAAAAATTCTTTGAATTTTCGCCACCCCTCCAAAGGAGGGGAATATTACGTCTTCAGTTGTAATGAAATTAAGGCTATTCATAGAAATAGCCGGGAAATATCCGGCCATTATCTAAACTATTTATAAAAGTATACTGTTGCTTTATTGTGTCTTTTTTCCTGCAAACTTATTCAGTTTCATGCTGATGGAGAACATGATGTACCGTTTCAGGATAAGATCTTCACGGTCTTCAAAATAAGAATCAGTGATGGTTCTTCTCACGCTCTGATTTTGATTTAAAACATCATAGACCTTCACTTTTGCGGTAAACTGCTTTTTATAGAATGAATATCCCAGACTGGTATTCCAGAAGTAGAAATCCTTTTTAAAGCCGGGAGCAATATTGGAATTGGTATTATATTCAAAATCATTTCCAAATACCAATCTGCCTTGCAGCATATAATTGGTCAGCTCCAGCTTTAAGGATTGATTGGCTGTATTTACATTCGTTACATTGTAATTGGTATAATTTGAAAAACTGTATCCAAGTCTGTAAGAAGGCTTAATGGTAATTTTATCCTTGATTTCATAGGTGAAATTAAGTCCCGGATTAAGACTGTATGAGTTGCTGGTAAAAGCCTGTCCGTCTATAAAACCATTATTGTATGCATACACCATGCTGAATCTCGGATTGATGGTAAGTTTGTTGTTTTTCCACTTCAGGGTTTTGCTGAAACCTCCGCCTGCGTTGATGTTTTTATTTCCACTTACGTTGCTGTAGGTAATTACCTGTTTTCCTGCATTATCATAGGTGGAAAAATTGATAATATCGTTATTTCTGTATGTAAAACCAATATTGAAATAGTAACTGAGGTCTTTTACCTTATTATAATTATTGAAATACAAATAAAGATTATTGATCCAGGTATTTTTCAGATCAGGGTTTCCCTGATAGGTAATCAATGGGTTTGACTCATCTTTATAAGGAGTAAGCTGCTCTGCTGTAGGAATATTGAAGTTGGAGTAGTTGTAAACACTCAGATATTTTCCTTCTCCCATCTGATAGTTAAGATTTACATTATACTGGGGCAGTACAAAATTTTTCTGCATATCATATTGCTGCCCGTTATAAATAGAGTTTACTTTCATGTCTGAGATGTCAAGATTCATGGACGCCCAGAAATTCAGTTTCTTTTTATTAAGCTGGTAGGTAAACTCAGGAGAGATCTGATTGATTCTTTGCTTCATATTGTTGGATAAAAGCTGATTGAATTTAGTGTAATCTCCGGTTATATTATCAAAATCATTTACATTTCTCAAATTTCTGGCAGACCTGGTTTCATACTTTACTTCAAAACTTACACTTGAAGAATCGGAAACTGGTTCTGTATATCCGGCAGTGAAATTAAAACTGTTGTTCTGATTTTTATTTCTGGCTAACTGATCCCTGTTGTCTACAGTTGGTCCACTGGGTTGATAGAACGTGTTTTGAGACTGGTTCAGGTTATCTCTTTTCGATTCAGAGATGGAACTGCTCATATTCGCTGAAATCGAACGCCCTTTTTTCCTGAATTTTCTTGAAAAATAGAGATAAGGATTAAATGAATTGCTTTCCGAATCATTACTTGAATACGTATTGCTTTCATTCAGAAGGTTCCCGTTATTTAAAGTTGATGAGCGTGAATTATTAAAATTAAAACTGCTGTTTTTTGTGAATCTTGGAGAAAGATAGATACTGGTCATGGAATCCAGTTTAATTTTGGCTGAAGTATCAAAACTGTATTGCCTGGATTCATTTTCTCCGTTACTTTCAGAATTGGTCTGAAGCGTATAATTGGGGAGAAGGGTAGACCTTGAAACTTTGGATCTTGTTTCCATATTGGAATCGGAATGCATCAGACTGAAGGAATCAAGATCAGCATCTTTCCCCAATTTGTCACTATAATTTAACCCAATGGTTGTTGACCTTTGAATTCCTTTTGTACTGCCTCCCTGGGTGTAATAAGTCATATTTCCTACCGTTGAGACAGTTCCTCCCTGCATCATCCAGGCATTCCGTCCGTTACCCATACTGTCAAAAACCTCATCTCTGGAAAATCCTTGTGAATTGATGTTATTGGAAGAAGCTAACAGACTTATTTTTGTATCTCCTTTAAAATAGCTGGCCAGCCCGCTTGCTTCATATCGCTTGTCGGAGCCGTAGCCAACAGTAAGCCTGGTCAGCAAACCTTTATTTTTCTTTTCGTCAATCGTAAAGTTGATGGTGGTATTCTGCGATTTGGCTGTTTTTCCGCTGAGTTCTTCCTCCTTTGTTTTGGTAGTGGTAAACTGAATATTTTTGATGATATCTGCCGGTAAGTTCTGAAGGGCAATTTTACCATCTTTATCAAAGAAGGGTTTACCATTAATCATGATTTGGTCTACATCTTTTCCATTCACCGTAATTTTTCCCTCATTACTGATTTCTACACCAGGAATCTGCTTCAGAAGCTCTTCTATTTTGCTGTCAGGTCTTACTTTAATGGCAGCAGCATTGAACTCAATTGTATCTTTTTTAATTTTTACGGGAGATACGGTGATCTTTACCTCATCAATAGCATTTACCAGACTTTGTTTTTCCAGCTGGATATCTCCCAAGGCTAACGACTGTTCTATTTTTTCAAATTTTTTGGTGTAAGAAGATAACTTCTCAGCATCAATTTTAAGAATGGAAGGTTCTTTTACATCGTCAATTTTCAGAGAGAATTTTCCCTCTTTATTGGTAGCGGTGTAATTAACGATAGATGAATCTTTTACTTTTAAAAGATAGACGGTCGCATTTTCTATCGGTTTCTTCTCAGAATCTGATATTTTTCCGTCAATGTGTAGTTTTTGGGCGTGCAGTATAATGACTGTGAACATCAAAGTCAATAGCAGCAGAGTTTTCTTCATTAGTTTTTTTTTCAGAGCCGTAAAAATATAAAAACATCCCAGTTTTGGGATGTTTCTATGCATTTTTTGTGAAATTTTATTATTTTTTAATAAAAATTATGCTCTTAAGTATCTTGAATAAGCATATCCTTCCTGACCGTCTGCAGTTTTCACTTTCCACCAGTCATCAGAAGTCTGCTCAATAAGCGTTACAGATGATCCTTTTGAAGCTTTACCTACTACGGCAGCTTCAGTAGAAGGCTCCTGTCTGATATTAAGGTTAGACTCTTCCGTAGCTACTGTTAAAGAAGCTCCTGAAGCAAGACCTGCAACCTGAACATCAATATTGATATCTGAAGCAGAATAAGTAGAATCGATAGCTCCCAGAGCATTCCATACAGCATCTTTAGCCGCAGTATTGGATGCATTTCCGGAAACGTATAGAATTCCGTCCTGCTCCTGAACCTGAAGATTAGAAATTCCTGCAGACTGTGCTGCCGAAACTACGCTTGAATATTTATCTTGTAATTCGCTCATCTTTAATTATTTTACGATTAGATTGTTGTTATACTTTCCGATTTTCAAAGCATCTACAGATTCTTTGATTTTTCTTGCCTGTAAGGCAGAAACATTCCCTGTAAGAGTAAGCTGTCCGTTTACAACTTCAACTTTTACAGAAGGGAAATCTTTTACCGCATCCTGAACTTTTTTCTGAACAGCAGGATCTACAGCTGATGCTGTTTCAACCGGTGCTGCAGGTGCAGGAGCTGCTACCGTAGACATATCCATTACGTCTTTTACTCCGTTGATTGCTTTTAGTTTTGCAATCATCGCGTCTTTAGACTGCTGATCTGCGAAAGTACCGCTTAAGTGTGCCACACCTTCTTTTACTTCAACAGAAGCATTGGGATTAGAAGTTACTATAGTTGTAGCCTGAGTCTGAAGATCGGCATCAGAAACTTTCTTTTTACAAGAAATAGCACCGAAAGATACAGCTACAGCTAATGCAGCCATTGCAATAGTTTTTTTCATATTGTATATTTATTTTAATGTTGTTATACACTCAAATGTAATAATAAAATTTGTACCAAAAGAATAAAAATTCAATAAATGTTTCTTAATTTTTTTACAATATTTTCGAAACCAGGTTTTTAATTTTCATTGATTAAAAACTTAATGTAAAATTCATCTCTATTGAAGAAAATCTTCTGCCAATTGAAAAACCATTATATTTGCGCAAATTGAACTATATATATGAAAGGACAGAATAAACTTTTTATAGCAATTATCATTGCACTACTTCTGGGAGTAGGAATTGGAGGTGTTGTACACGTAAACTATCCGGATAGTGCAGAACCCTTTTCTAAAAATATAAAACTGCTGGGAACAGTTTTTATCAGATTGGTACAGATGATTATTGCACCATTGGTTTTTACAACATTGGTAGTGGGTATTGCGAAAATGAGTGATATCAAAATGATCGGAAGAGTAGGAACAAAAGCAATGCTTTGGTTTATTTCCGCTTCTCTGGTTTCTCTTTTTATCGGGTTGATGCTTGTTAACTGGCTGGAGCCGGGACATGTGACAAAACTACCTATTCAGGATGTGGCTTCTGCTGATGAACTTCTTAAAAGCAGCAAAAGTTTTTCCATGGAAGATTTTGTAAAGCATATGATCCCTAAAAGTTTATTTGAAGCCTTTGCCACTAATGAAGTATTACAGATTGTTGTATTTGCCGTGATGTTCGGCGTTGCACTGGCTAATTTAGGGGAAGAATATTCAAAACCTGTTGTAAAACTTTTTGATATCATTGCTCATGCCATCCTTAAAATGGTTGGATATATCATGTGGTTTGCTCCGCTTGGAGTATTGGGAGCCATTGCAGCAGTAGTAGCCACCAACGGTTTTGAAATTTTTAAAGTATATGCTATTTATTTAAGAGATTTCTTCTTTGCGATAGCAGTTCTTTGGCTGGTTCTTTTACTGGTAGGATATCTTATCTTAGGAAACCGCCTTTTTGATCTTTTAAAAAGAATTAAAGAGCCTTTGTTGATTGCTTTCTCCACTACAAGTTCAGAAGCTGTATTTCCGAAATTGGTGGAGGAACTGGAGAAATTCGGTTGTAATAGTAGAGTTGTATCATTCATTTTACCTTTAGGATATTCATTCAACCTGGACGGAAGCATGATGTATATGACATTCGCTTCCATCTTTATTGCTCAGATTTATGGAATCGAAATGACGCTTGGGCAGCAGATCACGATGCTTTTGGTATTGATGCTTACTTCAAAAGGTATTGCAGGAGTTCCGAGAGCTTCTCTGGTAATCATTGTGGCAACCTGTTCAATGTTCGGGATTCCGCCGGAAGGTATTGCTTTGATCTTACCAATTGACCATTTCTGTGATATGGGTAGAAGTATGACCAACGTGTTAGGAAATACTTTGGCAACTTCAGCGGTTTCAAAATGGGAAGGACAATTAACTGAGCCATTGGACAAAATTTAAAAACAATTCATGAGTTTAAATAACTTAGACAATCATAAAAGCCATATTCAAGAATATGGCTTTGCTGTTATCAATAATGTGTTTTCAAAGCAGGAACTTGAAGAAATAGACACCGTTCTGCAAAGTATAGACACTTCAAAAGAAAATTTCAGAAAATCTGAAGATCTGTTCGCCATAAGACAGTTTTTAAAAGAAGTTCCGGAAATCAAAGACCTGATTTTCAATGAAAATATCAGGAAAGTGGTTAAGGAAATATTCGGGGAAAAATATTTTGTGGTCAAAAGTATTTATTTTGATAAACCCGAAACTTCCAACTGGTACGTAGCCTATCATCAGGACCTGACTATTTCTGTAGATAAAAAGCTTGAACTCCCTGGTTTTGGCCCATGGACAACCAAACAGAATCAGTTTGCGGTGCAGCCTCCGGTGAATGTTCTGGAAAATATCTATACCATCAGAATCCACCTGGATGATACTGATGAAAATAACGGAGCTTTGAAAGTGGTTCCAAAATCTCACGCAAAAGGTATTTACAGGCCTGAAACCATCGACTGGACTGTTGAAACAGAAGAAATCTGCAACGTAGAAAAAGGTGGAATTATGCTGATGAAACCTTTAACGCTTCACGGCTCTAACAGAACAACGAACGGAAAGAAAAGAAGAGTCATTCACATCGAATTTTCTGATATCGAACTTCCGGAAGCCCTGCAATGGTCGGAAAGAATGAATTGATAAATAAACCCTTCTTCAAAATTCTGAAGAAGGGTTTATTTTAGTATTAATCACAGGAGATGATTTCACCATACGGCTTGTCTATATTTTCTTTATGATAGGAGAGAAATAGTAGACCTTCTTTTGGGTTGGCATTCCAGAAAGATGTCGGTGTGGAGACTTTCATCTTTGTTTTCAGGATATTTTCGATCATACTATCCTTACTTCCAAAAGTTGTAACAGGAGTAATTTCCTGAATTTTTGATGTATCATCTATTTTTACTTTATAGATGGCAAAAGGTTGCTTAGGTTTGAATCCACTGATCTTTGATAAATCAGATCTAGATTCAGTTTGGGTTTCATCATAGCAACGGGTAAACTGTAAACCCATAAACCTGAATTTGTTATTGTCTATGTAGGTAAAAGCCTCGGAAAGATTTTTAAGCTGTAAATTTTCAGCTTTTGTGGGTTTATTTTCCAGTTTTGATTTTGGAGTACAGGATGAAATAGAATACGTGTTATTGTATTTTATTTAAAAAGATCAGATATCTTTCATCAGGGAGTACATTAATTTCACAAGCTCCCGAATATGAATTTCCAATCAGGCCACTTACATTAATTGTTTTGAATGCTTTTCCCTTATAGGTTTTTTCAATTTCAATATCTGCTTTATAGGTTCTTTTCTCAGTGTTTTCGTCATATACTTTCAAAATTCTGATAATACCTGCAAAATCAGAATTATGATAATTGTATGCTAATGTTTCATATACACATTTACAGGCTGAAACGTTTATGACACTTAAAAGTATAAAAGATAGTATTAATAATTTTTTCATAATTGCGTTTTTATTTCGCAGAAATTTCATCGATAAAGATATACGCATCACCTCCAGCTCCCTGGTGCCATTCCGGAAGTTTTCCAAAATAGTAAGCTTTTACTTTGATATATCGGGCTTCAGTAGGGAGAATTTTAGTTGAGAAATCTTTGATCTGGACTTTCTCATCTTTAGGATCAATATCATTATCAATAGTTTTCAGAAGAACAAAATCTTTTCCGTTCATAGAAGCATAATATTCTACTTTTTTAGGCATCAGAATCCATGCTCTGCTGTCCTGAAGATAGGTAGAAGACAAAGTGGCGATCTGCTGAGGTGATTTAAAATCAATAATGGCTTCAAAATTTTGTCCCTGATATCCGTGCCATTCACCTTTTCTCCAGTTCACATCTCCTCTGATTCCGTCAATAATAGCAAGGTTTCCTGTAGCACTGTATTGAGGTGTTACTTTTGACAGGATATTGATGTCCCAGTAGTTTGGTCTTCTGTTAAAATAAGCGGTTGTCACAGAGCTTTTTTCGCCGTTTCTTTCAGCGTATGCCATTACCTGAGTTGTTTTAGTAATGGAGAACGGCCCTTTGTATGTGATGAAAGTCTTTCTTTTATTACTGTCACTTTCGTCCATCGTCATATAATATATCTTGTCATTTGGATTCAGTGGAGTGATCTCAACTTTGGTAGAAAAATCAAAGATTCTGTCGGCAGCAATTACCGGTGAGGCTGTCTGTTCTGTATATTTAAAATCTTTAACAGGTTTTACGTTTTCGAACCCTAATTTTTTGAGTTCAGCACGGCCTGTAGTTTTTGTAATCGTCCTTGTAGTGCCATCTTCAAGATGAATTTTAATTTCGTCAAAATAAGGAGTGGTAGTTTCCCATTCCGGTAATCCCGGAGTTACAGAATAAATTCCCATGGAGCTTAAAACATACCAGGCACTCATCTGTCCGCAGTCTTCATTTCCGATAAGCCCGTCAGGTGTGTTTTTATAAAAGTTATCAAGGATGTATTTAATTTTAGCATCTGTTTTTTCAGGTTTGTTTACGAAATTGTACAGATAAGCAATATGGTGGCTCGGTTCATTTCCCTGAGCATATTGTCCCATCAACCCTGTAATGTCTACCTGTTCTCTTCCCGTGGTTTTATCAGGAGCTGTAAAGATGGCATCAATAAACTGTTCAAATTTTTCTTTTCCTCCATGAGCTGCGATAAGCCCCGGAATGTCCTGCTGTACGGAATAAGAGTAATGCCATGAGTTTCCTTCCGTATAATTGTTATTGACTTCTCTCGGATCAAATGGCTCATACCAGTTTCCGTTTTTTCTTGGCTGCATGAAACCTGTTTTCGGATTGTAAAGATTTTTCCAGTTCTGAGAACGTTTCATGAAATACTGATAATCGTCTTTTTTGCCTAAAATTTTTGCCATCTGGGCAATGCACCAGTCATCATAAGCATATTCTACGGTTTTGGAAACACTTTCATGCTCATCATCTATGCTGATATAATTATTCTGTTTATAAGCATTCAAACCAAAAATATCCTGCATGGCTGAACTTTTTGCTGCCTGAAATGCCTTCTCGTAATCAAATCCCTGAATTCCTTTAGCCATAGCATCTGCAATGACAGAAACGGAGTGGTAACCAATCATACATTCTGTTTCATTGGAAGCCAGTTCCCATACCGGAAGTTTTCCTCCCTGCTCATATTGTTTAATGAAGGTATTGATAAAATCAGCAGTTCTTTTTCTGTCGATTAAAGTCATTAGCGGATGAGCACCTCTGAAGGTATCCCAAAGGGAAAATACCGTATAATAATCAAAACCATTGGCAGTGTAAAGTTTGTTATCCCTGCCTCTGTACTTTCCGTCAACATCCATATTGATGTTCGGTTGTGTAAAAACATGATAAAGAGCAGTATAAAAAACAGCTAATTTGTTTTTATCATCAGACTTTACTTCAATCTTTGAAAGTTCTTTGTCCCAGTCAGATTGAGCCTGTTTTTTTACCGTATCAAAATCTTTCGTCTGTCCTTCTGCCAGCATATTCTTTTCTGCTCCTTCGTAACCTGTTGGAGAAACAGAAACCTTTACATTGATCTTTTCTCCTTTTTTAACATTGGCTGAAAACGCCAGGGCAAGCTTGGTTCCTGTAAAAAGATTGTTTTCCTGTTTTCCGTTAATTTCCTTTTTTGAAATTTTCATGGGCTTTGAAAATTCAATTCTGGCATAAATATATTGGTTGGTTGCCCACGCTTCACTTCTTCTGAAAACCTCAATAGTTTTATCATCAATGATTTTTACCTCACCTTCCAATAGTTTATCTCTGTGGTTAAGGTCCATGATAATATTGGCATTTCCTGCATTGTTGAAAGTATATTCGTGGTAGCCAACTCTTTTGGTAGCAGTAAGACGAACATCAATATTATTTTTATCTAATCTGACAGCGTAGAATCCTGCCGTTGCTTTTTCATTTTTATGCGAAAATTTTGAAGAATATTCTTTACTGTTCAGACTGGGATTTCCCATCGTAGGCATCAGCATGATATCTCCATAATCCGAAACTCCAGTTCCGTTCAGATGGGTATGAGAAAAACCATAGATCACAGAATCCAAATAATGATATCCGCTGCATCCGTCCCAACTGCCGTCAATTCTTGTATCAGGTGACAACTGTACCATTCCGAACGGAACAATAGCACCCGGAAAAGTATGGCCATGGCCTCCGGTCCCAATAAACGGATTGACATATTGAGAATAATTCTGTGCAGAAATAATCTGGGTAATCCCTATAGAAAATGCAATAAGCGCTTTTTTCATGTTTTTATTTTATAAAAAGCGAAGATATTGAAAAACAGTAAAAACAGAGCTAACAAATCATTTGGTTTTAGGCCATAAAAGTATTCTAATGCTTAAATTGTTTTTTAAGACTCATATCATTATGAATGGAACGATGTGAAATGAAGTACAGAAAATTTCTACACTTCTCCTTCAAAAAAATCCCTGAGGTACGCCTCTTTGTCTTTGTCTGCCCGTTCGGAACCCAGATATTTTTTCCAGGACCGGGATTCATGATAGACAATACCCATTTCCCATACACAGTACGTTGGCAGATGGGTTTTGTTTCTGTCCCATACTTCAAATTTGCCGGAACCATCATAATATACGCTTTCCCACAGTTCATTTTCACTTCGCCATGTGCAGACCAGCAAAAGATAGTTTTTTCCGCAACGGTGCATAATAACAAATCCGAGATCATCAATGTTTTTAAAATTTTCGTCAGCATTGTCAATGCATTTTTGGGCATTTTCAATGTCCTGTTGAGGAATTTCAGCAGGATCACCGGCCAGGTCATACCATTTGAATTTTGTTTTTCCAACGGTAAAAATTCCTTTTGGCTGTGCATATTTGGAAGGATAGGACGTTATTTTCATACCAATTATTTACTGAAGCTTATTCTGGTATCAGGACATAAAACAGGAGTGAAAAATTTTTAACGATCTGATTTATCACCTGATATTATAGATTTTATTGATTCTAAATTACCGAAAAAAATGCGTAAATTTGTAAACAATTTATATTTATATGTTGACGAAAGAAAAGGTTCAGGAATTCCTTAAAGAAATAGAAGTAGACGATTTGGTGAATAATCTTCAGATTATGGGTGATGATGTTTATATTGACATGACTGCTCATTCACCTGCAATGCACGAAAAGAAAAAGCTGGAAGCTGCCATGAAACAGGCCTTTGCCAGTGAGTTTGGAGAAAACGTTCATTTAAAACTTAAAATCGTTTCTCCGGAGCCTAGTGAAATTCAGCAAAGTCAGATCAAAGGAAAACAAATTCCGGGGATTCAAAATATTATCGCTATTGCTTCCGGTAAAGGAGGAGTAGGAAAATCTACAGTTTCTGCAAATATGGCAGTAACGTTAGCTAAAATGGGCTTTAAAGTGGGATTACTGGATGCCGATATCTATGGTCCCTCAGTGCCTACCATGTTTGATACAGAAGGGGAGAAACCAATTTCTGTAGAAGTTAATGGTAAAAATCTGATGAAGCCTATCGAGAATTATGGTGTGAAAATGCTTTCAATAGGATATTTTTCAGGCGCTAATCAGGCAGTAGTGTGGAGAGGACCAATGGCTTCAAAAGCATTGAATCAGATGATCAGAGATGCTGCCTGGGGAGAACTTGATTTCTTATTAATCGATCTTCCTCCGGGAACAGGTGATATTCACTTATCCATTATTCAGGAAGTACCGGTAACAGGGGCAGTGATTGTAAGTACACCTCAGCACGTTGCATTGGCAGATGTTAGAAAAGGTATTGCTATGTTCCAGATGGAAAGTATTAACATTCCGGTTCTTGGTTTGATCGAAAATATGGCGTATTTTACACCGGAAGAACTTCCTGACAATAAATATTATATCTTTGGAAACCAGGGAGCACAATATTTGGCCGAAGATCTTGGAATTCCTGTATTGGGAGAAATTCCATTGATCCAGAGTATCAGAGAAGCAGGAGATGTTGGAAGACCGGCGGCACTTCAGGAGGGATCTAAAATTGAAGAGATTTACACAGAAACTGCCAGAAAGATGGTTGAAAGCTTAGTGGAAAGAAATAAAAACCTTCCTCCTACTGAAGCAGTGAAGATTTCCACAATGGCGGGATGCTCGCCAAAAGCAAAATAATAATAATTTCAATAAAATTTGAAAAAACCGAATTGAACTGAAAAAATATGGAAACAAACATAACGCACGAAGATACAGTAACAAGAGTAATGGAAGCTCTGGAAAGCATCAGACCGTTTTTGAATAAAGACGGAGGTGATATTGAGCTTATTGATGTGAAAGATAATCAGGTGTTTGTGAAACTTTTAGGGAACTGTTCCGGATGTTCATTGAATTTTTCAACCTTAAAGCTAGGTGTGGAGAATACAATTAAACAACATGCTCCGGAAATAGAAAAGGTAATCAACGTAGAGTAAAATTATATCTGAGATATTTTAAAAAGACAGGCCTTAAAAAGCCTGTCTTTTTATTTGTATTAATACAATAAGTTTGGCCACTAAGTTTAACCCAACCTGACGGGTTTTAAAAACCCGTCAGGTTGGATGATACAATCAGTTCAGGTGAACTTTAACATTATAATTTTCAAAAATTTCAACAATTTGGTTAAATTTTGTTTTCAGGATTTTTTTACTTCTTTTATGGTTGATCCAATTGAGCTTTGAAATGGATTTTACTCCGAAATTTCCCCGGAGGCAATCATACAAAGCATATAGATTGCGTCCGAAATATCCAGAAACTCCATTGATTTCTTCTCCCAGTGTACAGAAAAAGCCATCTAAGCTATGGAAATCATTTCCGTCAATCTTAATATTGATATTTTCCCTGTTGATTGCAGGTTGGGTCGAATGTAAAGCATGAACAAGCCATCCCTGCAGTTCATCTTTTTTGAAATTTTTCCAGATATACTTTTTATTAATTTCATTATTAAGTTTCATATCCAAGGCTTTTTGGTACCCTTTTGGTTTGGTCCAGACAAAACCTGTTAAAATGATATTTTTTTTTGATTTACTTATTTTTATATCACTGATAAAAGTTCCAGATAAAATCTTTTTTTGTTGATCAAGTCTATAAATGAAGCCATTGTTCAGATCCATTTTATAGGCTTTTTCGACAACAGACATAAGAGCAGGAATATCATGAACATTAACCAATCTGACTTTTTTATAAACAATACCGTTAGAACCTTCAATATTGTATACCTGATCTATTAATGAGATAATTTCAGGAGTATTTCCTGTATCTAGTGCAAATCCAAACATGAAATAAGTATATCTAAAAAGTTATTGTTTTACAACCTTATTTTCCACTCCCGTAATAGAAACATCCGGTTTTCCGGATTTTGTTCCTGAAGTCCGATAATAGACCATATTGTCACCACCATCCATAGAAATTTTGTCCACTTTATCGATGTATACTTTATTACCCGTTCCTGAAACCATAATTTTCTGAGCACTTCCTTTGACTGTTAAAGTATTGCCACTTCCTTCTACTTCAACAACACCTCCATTAAGAGAATAATTGAGTTTGTGACCTACACCTTCTACATGTACAACCTTACTACCTTCGGTTTTCTCTACACCATTGGCAGATTCTGTTGTTCTGGATTGTGAGAAAAATGTTCCTGTTCCTGATAACAGCAAAGCAAGAATCCCGGCAATTTTAATATTTTTCATTGTGAATTGGTTTTTGTTGGGTTAAATATAGATATAAATACCTCTTCAGGCATCTCAAAAGTTAATCATTTTTAAACAAGAATCTTTACACGGTATATTATAGATTCCAATAAAAAAAGCTCCGGAAACCCGAAGCCTTAGATAGAATGATATATTGTACTATATGATTACTTTACAATGACTCTTTTGATTTGTCCTTCAGATGTTTTTACAAGATAAACACCGGCAGAAAGATTGGAAGTATTTATTGTTAATGCATTTTTTTCCTTTCCAATAAGTTTTCCGGATATATCATACAATTCGTAATCCTGTTTTCTGTTGAAGTAAAGCGTATTTCCTTTATTCACAGGATTAGGGAACACATTGAATGTCGCCTGCTCAGCTTTTATCTCACCAGTACCAAGTGTTGCCGGCGAAGCTACTTCAAACGTTGATAGCGTTCCACTAATTTCATTGGCAACAATCACGTAGCCTTTATTGGTTGTTGTATTTTCTGGGGCAATGTAGATAATTCCTTCAGGGCCATTATCACCTCCGTAAGCGGATGTAGAACGGGAATGCTTATAATCGGTGAAAGTAGGGTTGTTAGGATCTGTGATATTATATACCATAACACCGCCGGTTCTTTCCAGTGTGATGAAAGCGTAAGTCTGTCCGTTAATTTTTCCTAATGCCACTCCCTCCGGTTCAGGTCCTTTTGCCCGGCTTCTGTTTTTAATTACATTCGACTCATTATCCGCATTGAAAATTAAAGGATGATTGGCGGCAATATATCTCTCAAACTGATCTCCGCTGTCATAAACGATCTGTTTGGTGTCTGCATTGAAAATAGAGAATGAGCGTGCTCCTAAAGCTGCTATTTCTTCAAACTCAGCGTCTCCATCCGTATTTCCCGTAGCAGATGAAACCCTGAATCTCCCCAGATTATGTGAAGCTTTTAAAATTGTTGAATTCGGGAACAATACAGGATCCAAAATATAACTGTTTGCACCTACAGTAGTTCTTTCACTGAAACCTGAAAGATCTTTTTCATCTCCTTCATTGGCTGTTACAATATAATTGGTGTTTCCTACCTTATAATTCTGTACGGCATCAGGAACGTAATAGGCTTTTACCGGCCAGTTGGCAATAACTACCTCACCGTTATTGTCGGAAGCATCAAAACCATTCCCCGGCAGGCTCATGTCTTTTTTACCCAATCCCCAGATTCCTGTGATGGTTTTAGAGATCAGGTTAATTTCTGCCACTGCATTATTCTCCTGAAGTGTTACCCAAGCTTTCTGGCTGTCTGCACTGATGGTAACATATTCCGGCTCCAGATCCTGGGAAAGCGTATTGTTGGTTCTTACCTTTCGTAAACCAGTTGCAGTTAATGCAGCCAGTTGAGATTCAAAACTGTTAAAATTAAGGGTTGTCACATTAGTCTGGGTAAGATTTGCAATACCTCCTGAAATATCAATGATGCTGATTGTTCCTTCAGGATCTACTGTGTATGCATCATTAGGTTCACCTTCGTTGGCAGTAACGACTTTTGTCCCGTCAGGGGAGAATGTGATCATGTCTGGTAAAGCGCCCACAGTTACCTGTTTCAGAAAGTTTCCGTTAATATCAAAGAAGACTACAGAACCGTTTTGCTGTGGATCTGCATTTGGGGAAGCGGCTGCGATAATTCCGTTTTTTACGGCAATACTTGTAATTCCGCCATAAGGAGCCATGTTGACTGTTTTTACAACAGACAGCATTTCAGGATTACTGAAATCGATAATGTCAAAAACATCCGTAATGGAGCTGATTGTAAATAAACGTTGTGTGGTTGCATCATGGACTACAATTTCTGTAGAGCTGTTATTGCTTCCAGAAGGGTCAAAACTTCCAAGATAATTGAGTTGGATCTGATGCGAAGGAGTAGGTGCCGGTTTATCATTATCGATAATATAAACGGTTGCAGAGTTGTCTCCTGAAATTGTTGCTCCAACAGGATTTTCAAGGCTTACCACAAAATACTCGGCCTCCTGTTCTGCCACTGTATCATTAATAATCGGGATATTAACAGTGTAGCTCGTTGTAGCTGGAGTAATGCTAATGGTCTGGTTAGCTAAAGTAAAATCATTAGCATCAGCCGTACTGAAAGGTGCCGGTTTTACAACCAGGTTTACAGTTGATGCCGAAGGATTGTTAATATTGATTTTAAATGCAAGGCTTCCTGCATTTTCATTGACTTTAATGAAATTCTTTTCCAGAGAAATTGTTGTTCCTGCAGTAGTAAATGTACTGGAAGTAACCGCTGTAACTCCATTATCACTAAAATCTTCCACTGTATTAGGCTTCAGTGCCAGGTAATACGTTTGTCCCGGCACCATTCCGGAAGTAGGAATCACTGTGATCGTATTGTTGCTGAAAGTTGTAGTAAAGGGAACTTGTGTACCTGAAGGATTTCCCAGACGGAAATCGATAAGGTTTTGTGCATTAGAATCGTTGATCGCGGAATTATCTGTTAACCTTATATTTTCGTTAAAAGATAACGTTGGATTTACAGTAGTTGAGGCATTGTTGGTATTGTTGGCCGGAAGATAAGTAACTGTTGGCGGCGTGGTATCAACACCTCCTGCAGGAGTAGCATCTACCGTAAAGTTATCAAAACGGTTATTTCCTCCGGTTCCGCCTCCTGTTGCGGAGAATTCAACCTTTAATTTAAAATCAGGATTGTTGTTAGCTCCCTGAATGGCAGAAAAATCAAGGGTAATTAATTGGGGATCGTTATCCTGAGGATTTACAGTCTGGAATGGTACAAATGTAATCCCGTCCGTTGAATAAGACCATGTCTGTGTCCCTGCTCCCTGTGCGGATCTTCTGGTGGTAAATTTAACAATTATATTATTGTATCCTGTTGTAGGTAAATTAAACTGTAAAGCTCCACCAATCGGATTATTAAATCTTAAGTGGGTGCCGGATGCATCACCGTTTCTTGCATTTAAATTCTGCAAACTAAAATTCTGGCCTGTACCACCAGTAAAATCAATTACACTGGTTCCTCCCGCTATGGCAGTAAGAGAACCATTCACCAACGTAGAAGATGGCGAGGTAATAGAGGCCGTGGAAGTATTATTATTAAAATTCCAGTAATGAATCAGTGTCTGTCCGAAAAGTCCGCTCTGAAAAAAGAATGCGGCAATCACAGACCCTTTGAGTAAGTAGTTGTTGATCATTTTTTGCTTTTGTTAGATAAATGCAAAAATGAACTTTATGTTTCGCAACTATTTTAATGGAATTTTAAGAAATGTTTAAAAAATAGGTCTATTCCGATAAAAGATAAATTATATTCAAAGAGTATTTTTATAATTCAGCTATTTTCCTGACTTGCCTGAAAAATTTAAAACCTTTCCTGATTTATTTCCTTCCAGAGGATGTTTCTGCATATAAAAATATCCTGAAACGGCAGTTACAAGCAAGAGTACAAAAATAACCAGAACAATTCTTTTTAACATGTCTCTCATATCGCTAAATTTTTAATATCTCTAATTTCTAAAGTAGATGTAGGGTACCCTTTTTGTGTTACATTGATCATTGCTCTACCCACTTCCTGTAAAGTTAAGGATTTTGATTGAAAAAATACGGGAAAAATCCAAATAAAAGGTTTAAAAAACCATTTTACATTTAATTGACCTTCAATGGGTTTCATAAATCCGGGACGAAAATTATAAGCTCCTTTGAAGTTCATTCTTTTCAAATCATTTTCTGTTCTGCCTTTTACACGCGCCCACATCAGCTTTCCGCTCTCCGTGCTGTCTGTACCTGCTCCTGAAACATAGCTGAAAACCATTTCAGGATTTTGGTTTAACACCGCTTTTGCAAAATGCAGAGTGGTATCATAAGTGATTTTAGTGTAGTCTTTTTCATTCATCCCTATACTGCTGATTCCCGCACAGAAAAAACAGGCATCATACCCTTTCAGCTTTTCATCATGAAGATCTATTGTCAGAAAGTCAGGGACAATATATTCTTTCAGTTTAGGATGTGATTTTCCTGATGGCTTCCGGCTTATGCTTAGTATTTCAGAAACACCAGGGTTGTCAAGGCATTCCATTAAAACACCTTCACCTACCATTCCTGTAGCACCTGTGAGAATTATTTTGATTGGCTTCATTGTTTTGCTATTGATATTGGTATGACGGATGGGGATGAAGTTTTACTTTAAAGTTTTTAGATAAAAGATAAAAGATAAAAGATAAAAGATAAAAGATAAAAGATAAAAGATAAAAGATAAAAGATAAAAGATGTTCCTTTAAATATTAAATATCTGAATTTAATAGGGGGGGCTTTAGCCCGCCTTAACAAATGAGCCAACTTCTATTGTCTTTAGCCAAAACTTAATATGAGAAGAAGGATTGCTTCGTCGTTTATGAACTATGTTCGCAGGCCTTCAGCCTGTTCGCGATGACAAGAGAATCAGGAGTAAAAGTCTCTGAAAATAAAAGCCAGCTCAAAAATGGCTGGCTTTCAATAGGTTTGTAAAAATGTTATTTTTTATCCTGCAGCTGACTGTATATATTATGAATCAATCCGTCTGCTACCGAGATTTTCGGAACAAAAATTCTGCTGATGTCAGACCAGGACATGACATTGTTGAAAATACTCAATGCATGTACCAATACATCTGCCCGGTCTTCTCTGAGGTTGTATTTTGTCATTCTTTGTTCTACAGAGAGTTCATTAAACTCTTTATACGTTTTTTTCAGGTGAGACAGAGACATTGGTTTTCCGTCTTTGGTTTTGCTCATGGAGAATACTTTGTTGATATTTCCTCCCGACCCGATAGCGACAATAGGTTTTTTGCTAACGATATTTTTCTTGATTTCGTCCTTCATCTCTTTCCAGTTATCCATTGTCACAAGATTATTGAGAAGACGGATCGTTCCGATGTTGAAAGATTTTTCGTAAACCATCTTACCATTTTCATAGAAGGTAAGCTCTGTAGAGCCTCCGCCCACGTCAATATATAGATAGGCAAATTCTTTGTCAAGACCTTCTGCAACATGATTTTCATAGATCAGGGTAGCTTCTTCATCACCGGAAATAATTTCGATATTGATTCCGGATGTTTCTTTTACCTGGCCGATAATTTCATTGCCGTTCGAAGCATCGCGCATTGCACTGGTAGCACATGCTCTGTAATGATCTACTTTGTATATTTTCATCAGGTCACTGAAGATTTTCATAGAATCAATGACCATTTTTTCTCTTTCAGGCCCAATCTTTCCAATGGTAAAGACATCCATTCCCAGTCTCAGGGGGATTCTGAGAAGGTTCAGTTTGATGAATTCAGGTTTTCTGTTATTGATCTTTACTTCATTGATAAGAAGGCGGGCTGCATTACTCCCTATGTCTATCGCTGCTATCTTCATTTTTTGCTTGTTTTAGCTTTTAAATATTTATAGGTTTCTATCTGTGAACGGCACTCTTTTTTATCATTTCTTACATACTCATTACTCAGCTTTTTATCTAAAATTCTGGCTTTCACATTATCCCTAAGCTGAATATCAAGAATATCTTTTAATTCTTTCTTAAGGTTTTTGTCTGTAATTTTAGCGGCAGCTTCAATTCTGTAATCAAGGTTCCTTGTCATCCAGTCTGCGGAAGAAATGTACATATCCTCGGCTCCTTTATTGTAAAAATACATAACTCTGGCGTGCTCCAGGTATTCATCTACAATACTGATGGCCTTTATTTTCTCTTTGAATTCCTTTTGATTGACGGCACAGTAGATTCCTCTTACGATCATTCTGGTCACCACTCCGGCTTTTGCAGCTTCATATATTTTTTCAATCAGTGCACGGTCACTCATTGAGTTTACTTTTACGATGATTTCTGCTTTTCGGCCTGCCTTGGCTTCCTCAATTTCTTTATCAATATGGTGAACAATCTTTTCACGCATAAACTGAGGGCAAACTAATAAATTTTTACATGTTTTCAAAACCGGAAGGTAATCATCTTTCGGTTTTTTCAGTACATTGAAAACTTTATTGATATCTGCCATGATGCCTCGGTCGGCTGTCATCAACAGATGGTCTCCGTATATTCTTGCTGTTTTTTCGTTGAAATTCCCTGTGCTTACGAAGCCATACTGAATGGTTTTGTTATGGGCCCTTTTCTTGATAACACAAAGTTTGGCATGTACCTTTTTGTTGGGAAGCCCTATCAGAACAGTAATTCCTTCCGGTTCCAGCATATCTTTCCATTCAAGATTTGACTCTTCATCAAATCTTGCCTGAAGTTCAAGCATTACCGTCACTTCCTTACCATTTCTCGCAGCATAGATCAATGCATTGATGATCTTTGAGCTGCTCGCAAGACGATAAGCGGTAATCTGTATTGATTTTACATCCGGATCCATTGCCGCTTCACGAAGAAGGTCAATCACCGGATTATACTTATGATAAGGAAATGTAAGCAGAACATCTTCTTTTAAGATGACATCCGTCACTCTTTCTCCATGTTCAAAGGCCTGATGGGTAAAGGAAGTTCTTTCCTCCGGTCTCTCATACTTTTCAAAAACATCAGGAAAATCCATGAAATGTTTGAAATTATGAATCTTTCCTCCGGGGATGATACTGTCTTTCTTAGTTAAATTCAGTTTTCTGATAAGGAGTTCCAGCAAGGCTTTATCCATATCTTTATCAAAAACGAAACGTGTAGGTTTCCCTTTTCTTCGGTTTTTGAGTCCCTTTTCTATTTTTTCTGCAAAGTTGGTTCTGATGTCATTATCCAGATCCAGCTCAGCATCTTTTGTTACTTTAAAAGCATTGGCGGCAAATTCATCATACCCGAAATAAGAAAATATATGGGGAAGATTAAAAGTGATCACATCTTCCAGCAGCATTACATTTTTTTCTTCCGGATCTTCTGTTGGCAGCAATACGAAACGTCCCACAAAGCGGGAAGGAATTTCAATGATGGCATAATTGCTGGAGTACTGCCAGTCTTTTTTTCTCATCGCTACACCCAGATAGAGACTTTTGTCCCGTAAATAAGGCATAGGAGTATTTTCATGAAGAAGAATGGGAATTACATTGGATTCTACCACTTCATCAAAGTATTGTCTGACAAATTCTTTCTGCTTTGCGGTGAGGTTTTTGGCATTTTTAATAAAAACTTTATGATCAGCCATTTCGGCCTGAATTTTTTTCCAGGTTTTATCAAAGTTCAGCTGTTGCTTCATCACCACTTCATTGATTCGCTGAAGGATTTTAGATGGCGGCTGATAGAAAGATTCGGCAATCACTTTTTCCTTGAAATCCATAGCACGCTTTAATCCGGCAACACGCACTCTGAAAAATTCATCCAGATTATTGGAGAAGATGCCAAGGAAACGTATTCTTAAATGCAAGGGAACTTTTTCGTCCATGGCTTCCTGCAAAACTCTTTCATTAAAGGCCAGCCATGTAATATCTCTAGGATTAAAGTGTAATGACATTCTGAATGTGTATATTTTATCAAAAATAATAATTAGTGAAGATTCTTCCTCTATTTCTTAGGTTAAACTTTGATTAATTTTTGAAGATTTAGTGAATTATTCTTTTTAATTATTGTGTTTTATTATAAAGTAATTGGTTTTCAGTATATTTATATCATGAATAGCCTGGTTTTGCCCGGGATGTTTTATTTTTTTGAGAATATTTCAAGGAATTATAAAAACTTTTTAGCCATGAAAAAATTGATAACCATACTTCTGCTGCAGTTATCTGGGCTGATATACAGTCAGTATGTAGAGGTTCTGAAAAAAGGACAACCGGAGAATTTATCACCTCAGAAGTTTATGATTCCTTTACAGAATCAGGAGAACTATAAATCTGCATTTGTAGGGCAGTACAAAGCACATTATCCCAACACTTATCTCGGGCACTTATTTACAGCCATTGCTGATGAGGCAAAAAGCTCAGGGGCAAATGCTTATCACATTGTGAGTTTTAAAGAAGGAGATTCTCAAAATGAATCTGAACTGGTATTGGATACTTACTACATTCAGGATTCTGATATCAAATATCAAAGTACGCTGATTGAAAAAAATAAAATTTATATTATCGGAGAACCTGTTATAAGCAGTGGAAATACTTCAAAATTTAAAGTAAACGGAGAGAAAAAAGAAGTAAAAGACAATACATTTGCCACCATAGCTCTAAAGGAAAACGAAGAAGTGAAAATAGTAAAAGGAGGGATTACAGGAATGGCAGTCTGGGCAAAATGGAAACCGGAACAGTTTAATAAATTCTACAGCTTTTCAGGAATGGGTATAGATGGTGCAGGTTTTGGACCTAATGGAATGGGAGTTGCCATTAATACAGGAAGGATATATCCTGTAGATCCTGATCTGGGATATTTTTTAATTCAGGTTCTAAAAGAGAGCAAATAAATCTCATATTGGATGGACTAAAATTGACATATCTGTGCTCAGAAAAATGATATTTTTTCCTGAAAACAATTTCAAAAACCCCATTATAAAGGGGTTTTTATTTTTATTGTGTCATTTTGTCATAATTCTTCAAATGGTACAGATATTGAGAAATTGAGAGTGTAAATTAAATTTTAAAATAGAAAAAAATATAAAATATTATGAGTAAAATAATTGGAATTGACTTAGGAACAACCAACTCTTGTGTTGCTGTAATGGAAGGTAAAGACCCTGTTGTTATTCCTAACGCAGAAGGTAAAAGAACTACTCCTTCTATCGTAGCTTTTACAGAAGATGGAGAAAGAAAAGTTGGTGACCCTGCAAAAAGACAGGCGGTAACGAATCCAAAGAAGACAGTATACTCTATAAAAAGATTTATTGGAACTCATTTTAAAGAAGATGCTCAGGAAATTTCAAGAGTACCTTATGAAGTGGTAGCAGGACCAAATGATACTGTAAAAGTAAAAATCGACGATAGAGAATATACACCACAGGAAATTTCTGCAATGACTCTTCAGAAAATGAAGAAAACTGCTGAAGATTATCTTGGACAGGAAGTAACAAGAGCGGTAATTACTGTTCCCGCATACTTCAACGATGCACAGAGACAAGCTACTAAAGAAGCTGGTGAAATTGCCGGTCTTAAAGTAGAAAGAATTATCAACGAACCAACAGCTGCAGCGTTAGCTTACGGTCTTGATAAAAACCATAAAGATCAGAAAATCGCAGTATATGACCTTGGTGGTGGTACTTTCGATATCTCTATTCTTGATTTGGGAGATGGTGTATTCGAAGTATTATCTACAAACGGTGATACCCACTTAGGAGGTGATGACTTCGATGATGTGATCATCAACTGGATGGCTGATGAATTCAAAGCTGAAGAAGGTGTAGATTTAAAAGCGGATGCCATTGCTCTTCAAAGATTGAAAGAAGCTGCTGAAAAAGCTAAAATTGAATTATCTTCTTCTCCTCAGACTGAGATCAACCTACCTTATATCACGGCTACAGCTACAGGTCCTAAGCACTTGGTGAAGACTTTAACGAAAGCTAAATTCGAGCAATTATCTGCAGACCTTGTAAGAAGATCTATGGAGCCTGTTGCCAAAGCATTAAAAGATGCTGGATTATCAACTTCTGATATCGACGAAGTAATCCTTGTAGGTGGTTCTACAAGAATCCCGATCATCCAGGAAGAAGTAGAAAAATTCTTTGGTAAAAAACCTTCTAAAGGAGTAAACCCGGATGAGGTTGTAGCGATTGGTGCAGCGATCCAGGGAGGTGTATTGACAGGTGATGTAAAAGATGTATTACTACTTGACGTTACTCCGCTTTCTTTAGGAATCGAAACTATGGGATCTGTATTCACTAAATTAATTGAAGCGAACACTACAATCCCAACTAAAAAATCTGAAGTATTCTCTACAGCTTCTGACAACCAGCCAGCTGTAAGCATCAGAGTAGGACAGGGAGAAAGACCAATGTTCAATGATAACAAGGAAATCGGTAGATTCGATCTTACAGATATTCCGCCGGCACCAAGAGGAGTTCCTCAGATTGAAGTAACTTTCGATATTGATGCTAACGGTATCTTAAGCGTATCTGCTAAAGATAAAGGTACTGGTAAAGAGCAGTCTATTAAGATCCAGGCTTCTTCAGGTCTTTCTGACGAAGAAATTGAAAGAATGAAGAAAGAAGCTCAGGAAAATGCTTCTGCAGATGCTAAGAAAAAAGAAGAAGTTGAAATTTTCAACAAAGCTGATGGATTGATCTTCCAGACGGAAAAACAATTGAAAGAATTCGGTGAGAAACTTTCTGCTGACAAAAAAGCGGCAATCGAAACAGCTCACACAGAATTAAAAGCAGCTTTCGAAGCTAAAAATGCTGATGACGTAAAAGCTAAAACTGAAGCGTTAGATGCAGCATGGATGGCAGCTTCTGAAGAATTGTACGCAGCTGGACAACAGCCGGGTGCAGATGCAGGTGCAGGAGCTCAGAATCCTGGTGGAAACGCCGGAGCTGAAGATGTACAGGATGCAGACTTCGAAGAAGTTAAGTAGTTATTGATTAATATTAATTAACAAAATATAGAAAATCCCCACAGGCGTATGTTTGTGGGGATTTTTGTTTTTTCAAAGATTTTTGATTTTGTGCTTTTTTAAGTGTTTTTTATTACACATTTGTACCATATTTGTACCGGCACTTAAGCAGAGAAGATGTGGCACTTAAGATTTTTTTTCTTACCTTTAGTTTTTCTATATGTATGATTAAAAGGATTAAAAGAGAATGTCTGCATTGTTCGCAGGAATTTATACCTAAGACAGTAACTTCATTTTATTGTCGTGAGCAGTGTATAAAAAATGCTTACCAGAAAAGAAAGCGTCAAGAAAAATTAGAATTAAAAAGACAAGAACTGATTGATCAGATTCCTTTAGATAAAATTCTCTTGACAGTCCCTGAAGCTGTTTTACTCTTTGACATTGCAAAAAGAACACTTTATAGACTTATCAAACAAAATGTAATACCTTCTATTAATGAAGGAACTCGTTTAATAAAAGTAAATCGTGAAGTTTTGCAAGAAATGTTTCCTCCGGCATCTAAAGAAAAGATTGAAAAGAAAAATTCTAATCCTAACTTGTATGATCTTTCTGAAGAGAATTGCTATACTATTGGTGAGATTTCCAAAAAATTTCAGTTACACGATACGAGTGTATACAAGCATATCAGAAAGTACTCAATTCCCACCCGTCAAATTGGTAATTATGTTTATGCTCCAAAAAGCGAGATTGACAAATTATATAATGGTACTATAGATTAAGCTTATGAAACAACTTTCAAAAACTCAAGTTACAGTTAGATTGCGTAAAGCTGAGGATAGAAATGAATGGTATGTCTATTTGGAGAGTTATCCTGTATTTATTGCTGGAAAAAATAAACCGCAACGTTCTAGGGAGTATCTCAATAGAATTGTTTATACGGTTGAATGGGATAAAAAAAGAACAAGCAGAACTAACCTAAAGGACGGGACAAAAGCCTTTAAACCAAAGCGTGATGATAATGGAATTATAGTTTGTAAGAGTGAGCGTGACAGGGAGACAATGTTATATGCTGATGGAATTCGTAAACTACGCCAAAAAGAATATGATAATGTCGACTTGTATAGTGATAGCGATGCTATTAAGGCCGAATTGCAAGAAAAACAAAAAGAAAAATTTATAGATTACTGTAATAGGTTGCTAAAGAAAAGACACGGCTCAAATAATAGTTCTGATTCAATTAGAACTAACTGGAGGTGTTTAATTGAATTTATTATAGAGTTTTCCGGAGATGATTTAAGATTTTCAAAAATTGATTTGAGTTTTGCTGATGATTTTAAGCTTTATCTTTTATCGGCGCCCTATCGCGGAAAAAAGAAAGGAATTCTTTCAAATAATAGTGCTGCAACGTACTTTTCTATTTTTAAGGCAATAGTTTCCCAAGCTTTTATTGATGGTTATTTTATAATTGACTTATCAGCAAAGATTAAAGGTATTGGAGAGCAAGAATCTTTCCGTGAACATCTCTCTTTGGAGGAACTTAATCTTTTAGTAAATACTCCTTGTGAAAATGATGAATTGAAAAGAGCATCTTTATTTTCTGCACTGACAGGGTTAAGACATTGTGATATTAAAAGGCTTAAGTGGAAAGAAATTGATGTTCAGTCAAATAGAATCAAAATTCAATTTAGACAAAAGAAAACAAAAGGAGTCGAGTATACACCGATTTCTGAACAAGCAATTCATTTATGCGGAACTCCGAGACTTCCCGAACAGCTAGTATTTGAAAATTTACAAGATAGCTCTTGGATTTCGAGACCTCTCGAAAAATGGGTCAAATCAGCTGGAATAACAAAGCATATAACTTTTCATTGCTTCAGACATACTTTTGCAACATTGCAGCTTTCTTTAGGAACAGACATTTATACAGTTAGTAAAATGCTTGGACACAGTAAAGTTACAACAACTCAAGTTTATGCTAAAGTAGTTGATGAACTGAAAAATAGAGCAGCTGGAGCTATTAAGCTGGATGAAAATATTTTAGAAGAAAACCAAGAAATTATACAAGCAAACTAATAAATATGAAAGTCAAAAATTTTGAATTAATATGTATGTATTTACCCATTATAGTGGTATGTATCCTTTTAGGAACTCAAGTCAGAACATATTTTATCGATAAAGGGTCCGATGAATTTACGGCAAATATCTTTTTTATAGTCGTGATTTTCGTAGGTGTTGTTATTTATTCAGGTCTAACATTGTTTTTGCATACTATCTATGAAATTATAAGCAGAATTATTACTAAAAGAAAAAATCTAGTTTTGGTTAATGAATTCTTTTCTGGACCTGTTACTATTGCTGATATTAAAGAAGATTTAAAATTTAAAGAAGTTGTAAAGTTCGATAATAAGCTTGAGATTGCATTAAGATATACAAAGGAGCAATTTGCGCTATACACATCTGTTAATGATTTAGAAAACCTATGCAGCTACATTACAAAGTATGCTAAGAAAGAAAAAATAGAAAATTTTAGCCCTGTAAGGGTTCACAAATTATCTAATATGGATTTGTATCATTTTGGCTGGAACATTTGGAAGCACTTTGATAGGCGAAATCAATATGAAGTAGCATTGTTTTTAAAAGAAGTTTTTCAACATTCACTAAAAGATGTTGAAACGGACTCAATTAAAAGTCATTTAAAAGATGATGATGAAAAAGGTATCATTAAAATAAAAAGAGATTTAAAATTTTAGTATAATAAATATCTTAACTCCTTGCATAGTCGTAGCGATTATTGAGCATTTACTAATATTTCTGAAGCTATCCATTTACGAACTTAAATGTCGGGAATATTTCAAAAAATTATAATACATTATTAATAGTTAAATTTTTTTAGAAGAAATTTTATCATAAATAGATTTTACATAAAATGAAGAATGTAGAGAATATTCCTTTTTTACTGCAACAAATTGAAGGTAAATTAAATTCGCTATCTATAGAACAGGATAAATTAGATAATCCTCTTTTTGATATAGAAGTGACCAAAAACGAAATCTTACGGATCGAAAGTGAAATTGACCCGATAAAGAAAGAACTTATATCTTATACTGATATTCAGAGGCAGAAAGAATTAATGAGGATTCGTCTAACAGAGTATATGGATGTACTCGGCAAAAATCACGATCTCCCTTTTTCAAAAAGTCAGGGGCGTATTGGAGAATTAAATTTTTATCTAAAGCCCCTTGTTGATATCAGAAGTATTTTGAACAACGATTTGACAACTGGTATCAGCGTTAATTTAGCCCTGACAAAAGATCCATCTGATGCAGTCTTTGATGCAGAATCATTTAGAGAAACTCTTTTTCAGCAAAGACATAGTATTATCCAAGCAAACAATATCTTTCAACTCTTTGAAGTGTGCAGAAATTTCCTTGAAAAGATAAAGATAAATTATAAGTAATTTTTTTATTGGATAATGTCTTCATTGTAATGGATTCGCCACTTCGGATTGTACTGAGGTGAAGTTAACTGATAGTCTAAGTAAAAATCATAATCACTATTCATTGCCAGAAATTTACTGTAAAACTCTTCTTTATAACCTGCATTATCCAAGTAGAATCCAATAGCTTGGTGATAAGGATATACAAATGATAATTTTTTATAATGATGATGTAATTTATCTGCGTCAATTAATTGCTTTACCATAGCAAATGCATTAAGGATATTTTTTGTTCCACCGGAATATAGTGGTCTTACAGTACAGTCTATAAGTGTCTTTTCAAGATTTGAAACTTTTACTCCATTAATGAAGGTTTCCATTGTAGTACTGCTTTGATTTTTAAGAAAGTAAAATGTTTTGTCTCTGAATTGCTTTATATTTTTTGTGACTCTCTGAGGTTTACTAAAAGCTAAATCTATATTTCCTTGAGTTAAGGTGTTTTTAGGACTGGAAATGCTATCGATCTCTTCTGATAAATAGATGGCGTTGTTTTCAATAGTACTTATTTGATGCATTATTAGTGCTGAATGGTGGCTAAAGTGTGTATATTTGTTATACGCATAAACCAAGTCAACAACTTCAGGATTGGAGTCATTGAAAATATATAAATCTTGTTCTAAGGTGTAATGTTTTTGAAGTATGTATTCGCTAATTTCTTTACTTAATTTTTTGAATTTGCGAAAACTCGAAATTTCCTGTACCAAATAATCAAATTCCTTTTTATTTAAAGCCTTTCTGTGAGGACTACCAGCAATATAAGCATCAACAATCTTTTCAAAATTCATTAGTACGTAGTATTATTTACTTATGTATACATAAGAAATAATACAAAGTTAGTCTTTTTTATTTGAAAAGTCAAATGGAGGAGATTTTTATTTAAAATGTCCGTTATTTCATACAAAATGTGTAATTTTGTATGAAATAACGGACATTATGAAAAAGAAACAAATAATTTTACCCAAGTATTTGGCTCTGCTGGAACAAATGGGAGAGAATATTAAACTTGCTCGAAAAAGAAGAAAATTAACTACAGAGCAGGTTTCAGAGAGAGCCGGAATTGTACGTTCAACACTACATCTTATTGAAAAAGGTGATCCAAGTGTGGCAATGGGATCATATTTTAATGTTTTGAGAGTATTGGGTCTTAGCGATGATATTTTAAAGCTTGGATCTGATGATGAATTTGGAAGAAAATTGCAAGATTTAGAATTACTGAAATAATATAATTAAATGAAATCTACTAAAGTTGACATATTTGTATATGCAGATTGGATTGACCTTCAAGGTCCTCATTTAATGGGGATTTTGTCAGCTCATCAGGGTAAAGGAAAAAAGTCCTTTAGTTTTGAATATGATAAAGAGTGGATTAAAAGTGCGGGTCAAAATTTAATAGATCCTGATCTTCAGTTGTTTGGAGGTCCACAATATCCAACCAATAAAGAAAATTTTGGTGTTTTTATGGATAGTATGCCTGATACTTGGGGAAGAACACTAATGAAAAGAAAATCTATTCAGGTAGCCAAAGAAACTGGAGAGAAAGAAAAGAAACTTTATGATCTGGATTATTTATTAGGAGTGTATGACCAAACAAGGATGGGTGCTCTGCGATTTAAGACTTCAATAGATGGAAATTTTTTAGATGATGATGAGAATAACCCTACACCACCCTGGTCATCATTAAGAGAGTTGGAGGCAGCCGTGAAAAGTTTTGAAAATGAAGATGAGCCTAAAATGAAAAGGTTATTAGCACTGCTTGTAGTTCCAGGATCTTCATTAGGGGGTGCAAGACCGAAAGCTAATGTTATGGATCAGGAAAAAAATTTATGGATTGCTAAATTTCCTTCAAAAAATGATACAATTGATAAGGCAGCGTGGGAATATCTGGCATACCGATTAGCTACTGATGCCGGAATTAATATGTCAGAAACAAAGATTCAAAAATTAAGTAACAGCTATCATACATTTTTCACCAAAAGATTTGATAGAACAAACTCCGGAAGAATTCATTTTTCGTCAGCTATGACTATGACAGGAAACAATGAAGAAAAATTAAGAGATTCAACTGCAAGTTACCTTGATATCGTTGATTTTATTACGAACTACGGTATTGATGTTAACAATAATTTGAAGGAATTATGGAGAAGAATCGTGTTTAGTATTTGTATATCAAACACAGATGATCACCTTAGAAATCACGGATTTATTTTAACCCCAAAAGGATGGATACTTTCACCAGCCTATGACATTAATCCGTCTGTGGATAAAGAAGGACTTGCTCTAAATATTGATACAGATAATAATGCTTTGGATCTTGAACTTGCTAAGGAAGTGGGCGCTCAATTTAGACTGAACGAAAATGAAATGGATGAAATCATTGAAAAAGTCATTTCGGTTGTAAGAGGATGGGAAAGTATTGCTAGCGAGATTGGAATACCCAGATCTGAACAAGAGCGTATGAGATCTGCATTTTTACCATTTGAAAATTAATCTTTTAAAATAATCTTAGTAAATAAATTTTAATTGATTAATACGTTTAGAATGAGCTATAAAAATTAAGTTTCAACAGTAGGTAAAAACTTATTGCTTAATATCGATTACAAAAACACAGTGTTTTAAGTGTTTTCGTCGTGTTTTTCAAACACAGCGAAAACACTTTTTTCATTTGCACCATAATAATTAAAATCAAGTATTATGGATTTGCAAAATATTTCATTTGAAAATTTACCACAAGCAGTCGCCTTCTTAATTCGTGAACTTGCTGAGATAAAGCATCTGGTATCAAAAGAAGATGTTGTTATACCTCTCAAAAAAATTCCAATCGGAATAGATGAAGTAGCATCCTTAATCGGTAAAGCGAAACCAACCATTTACACTCTTGTTAGAGAAAGAAAAATCCCATGCTACAAAAACGGTAAGAAACTATATTTTTTTGAAGAAGAAATACTGAACTGGATTTCTAAAGGCAAGAAAAAGACCTTGCAGGAAATTACCGAGGAATGTGAAGCGGATTTTAAGAAAAATCGCAGAAGACAACATAACTAATAAAAATGCGATCGATGTCTAACGAAATTAATAAACTAAAGCAAAAGCTTATTTGGCAAATGACCGGGGAGGAATTAGTAAGTTTATTTAAATATGAAAATATTTATATAACAAATCGTACAAAGAGATCCTTGCAGCAAAATAAAATAATTGATGAAAAGTATGTGTATGGTCTTAAAGGTATAGCCAAGTTATTTAATTGCAGTATTTCATCTGCTATGAGATTAAAAAAGAGCGGTAAAATTAAAGATGCGATCACTCAGGAGGGGCGAAAAATTGTCCTGGACGTTGAGAGAGCTTTAGTTCTAATTAACAATGAATATGAACTAATAAACTGCAATAAAGAAAAAGATGATGTCGTTACAAGATAGCAGTCAGAAAATCATTCGCAAGGAATTTAAAAATGAAAGAATTCCTGAGAGTATAAGAATAGGCAACCATTTTGTTGATGATTTTATCTTTGATGAAAATAGTCAAGCCGCCAACATTCCCATCAATGCGCTAAGGGTTATATTTAATATAATCTCTATTATAAGTAATGAACAATTCAGACCTGAAGATCGTCCGAAGCAACTCTCTTTGTTCGATGATGATTTTGAGACTGAAAATAATACTTTCGCCCTGCTTAAAATTAAGAATAGCAAAATTTCTCCCAGTGGCTCAACAAAGCAGGTAATTAATGCCTATGAGTTTTTAGCAAAATTTAAGATGGGATGGTATAAGTCCCAGAATAGAAAAGGTAAGGAAATCAAAACTTTTGCAGGACTTATATCAACACCAACCTACGATGAAAGAGGCTACACATCTTTTCTTATCAGCAGTTATTGGCTGAAGAAATTAATTGTAATACCGGAATATAATTATATGCTTTATCAGTTGGTGTATAATATTAAAAATAATAAACATATCATATTTGCAATTTGGCTGGCTAAACTTCCATCAACTGGCACTGTATTGAAACTGTCAACATTTAATTCGAAGTTTGACTTAAATTATCGAACAGCAAATGATTTTTGTTTTAAATTTTTAAAACAGGTTAAGGGCAGTCTCGATAAATACAGTACAGTGTCATTTAATTTCAAATGCAAAGGAGAAAACATTGCAATTCATCCATATTCCACTGAAAAAATTCAGGAAGCAGATTTGAATATAGATAGCGAACACTTGTTCATCACCTATCGAATTAATTATTTTAAAAAAAGGTACAGATTGCAGGAGCAGGAAATGCTGCAGTTCGCATATCATTATCGAAATATATTACAGACAAGAGAGCTGATAGAGAAATCTTACAATTACTTTATCAAAAAAAATAGAAAATTAAAACTACGATCCTCTGATTTTAGTGGTAAGGTATTTTTAAAGGAGATACAACAACTTATGATAGAACTTTACCGGGACACAAGAATGGGAAAATTTCTTCCGGATGGATATCCCGTCATTTTTTAATTAATCTAATATTTTATTTACAATGAATTGTGAGCAAATAAAACAAAACGTCAGTATCAGGACGGTTATGGAATCCTATGGTCTATTCCCTGTAAAAGAAAACAAAAGAACAGCATTTTATTTTGCATTAGATAGACAAGAGAAAACAGCCAGCCTGTCTGTAGATTTCATTAAGAATACAGCTTTTGATTTTGGAACAGGTAAAATATATGATGTTATATCAATAGTTCAAGCTATTAATAAATGTAATGTTTCAACAGCGCTTGAATATTTAAATAAGCTTGATTTTTCGCCTACAATAGATAATGTGGTTGAAACAAATGATGGCTTTACTTATAATGTTTTAAAAACAATCGATGTCGAGCATCCTGCGTTGCTAGAGTATCTTAAGTCAAGGGGAGTTTTGAATTGTAAAAGTCTTATCAAAGAGATCCATTACAAAATAGAAGATAAATATTATTTTGCGATTGCTTTTTTTAATAATTCAGGAGGTATTGAAGTCCGTAATAAATATTCTAAAATCTGCCTCGGACCAAAAGATGTGACGTTAATAAAGAAGGGAAATCAGCAAAATAATGAAATTGTTGTATTTGAGGGCTTTTTTGATTATTTGTCATATAAAACGATAGAAGATGATAAATTTTCTTCAGATGCAGATTATTTAGTCTTTAATTCAACATCGATGCTCTTAGCGGGAGATAAAATACTAAAGAAATACAAAAAAATATCTCTATTTCTTGATAATGATAAAACGGGAAAAACTGTCGTAGAGCAGATCCGCAACAGCTATAAAAATGTTGAAGATTTTTCCTGGATGTACCAACATTATAAAGATTTGAATCAGTGGCTGATAAGGTGATGATGTTTTCAGTAAAGACAAAACCGCTACTTAATAGTAGCGGTTTCATTTTGAAATTAATCTTATTGAGTAACCCATCCTGGCACTCCGTTCACACTTTTTAATATAAAGGTTCCATTTGATGGGGGAATAGGAATTACTTCAGTTGCAAAACCAAAGCTGCCATCCGCTTTGGCTACAACTTTTTTGGTGTAAGCTGGATCTCCGTCTGCATCGGGCATTTGTGAAGGTGTAACACTCAGTTTTCCATTGATATTGAGCCATCTTTCAGAAAAATCTCCAGAGATTAGCGCAAACTTATAGTCTGTATAATTGTTTGTAATGCTATCCCAAAAATTTGTTGAACTGGTGGTTACTGGTGTTGAATGAATTGCCAGCTTATTACTAATACTTCTATTTCCAGATGCGGGGCTTCCTGCACCGACACCAATAAAAACATTATTAGATCCAGTTCTATTGCCTGTACCCGACAGATATCCTATAGAAATATTATCATTGCCTGATGTGATATATGACATTGCTCCTGCACCGATTCCAATATTCCTGTTTCCGGAAATTGTTCCATTAATAATACCATTTAGTGCTGATACCCCCGCTCCATAATTTAGTTTTCCAGTAATTTCTCCTTGAGACATTGCATAGGCACTGGCCGAATTCCCTTTTCCGGAAGTTATGTTTGAGTCCGTTGCAAAAATTGAGTTGTATTCACCGGCGATAGTGCTTCTAGATTTACCGATGATATAATTTTCTTTTTGATCAAAATCAAGCTTCAGATTATTTTTTACAATAAGTTCCAGCGTGGAAGTATTACCTGTTTGAGAGACAACTTCCAATGGATCACTTTGAAGTAATGGAACCCATTTTTGACCGTCGAAATAATATAGACCTGACTTTTCAAGATGAACAGATTGCCCTGATAAATTGGTGGCAGGTGATAGAACGAAAACTATTGCTCCCTTCTGTGCTGTAGTGTAAGTTTTTGTTGCCAATTGATCTCCACTAATTCTTGGTAGAATGATCCCATCGAAATGATTGGCATCATCTGGTTTGCCTACTACTTCTAAGGTAGCTTTAGGCGTTTGAGTATTGATACCGACTTGTGAGAAAAAGTTGGCACTTATCAATAAAAAAAATAGTTTTAGAAAGTTGTTTTTCATTTTGTTATTTGATTATAGTTCACTATGTTTTTAGAATCTACTTTTGTGGTATAGCTATTTGGAGTGAGGTTTGATCCAATTTGAGTAGCCTTGCACTTCACCAGTGGCGTTTGAGTTTATCATATTTAAGTTTCCTGCAATAATATATATGGTATTATTTTGAAGCAGTACCGGAATTACATAAGTTGAATTTTCATTTTGCATAAAAACTATATCTTTAGGAAAGTATCCGATTTCGTTGCATATTCCCGAAATATCAAATAAAACATCATCTAAAACATTAGGTGCATCAGATGCTCTGCTAATTTCAAATTTTATATTCACTATCCCTTCTAATTTCCTTAAAGTTACCGAGCCTTTAAAGCCTCCATATTTTTTTGTTCCTATCGAATAATGTTTTGAGGATGTTAAGTAAACATTTTTGTCAGACGAAAGATTAAGAGGCTCAGACCACTTTGATGATTCTGTCAGAACATCATCATTGCTGTTATCAAATGACAGAATAATTCTATATTCTATTGGTTCCTTTTGATTGGATATAGATTTCCACGAATATCCGCTAAAGTAATATAGCCCTGGCTCTGTAATATCAGCTACCTGACCTGATAAGTTTGATGGTGCAGTGGTGACAAATATAACAGCACCTTTCTTTGAATAATTGTATGTTTTTTTCTGCAACTGATCTCCCGTAATGCGTGGGGGGAGAATTCCATCATAATGATTGATGTCTTCTGCTTTTCCTACAACTTCAAAAGTAGTCTCAGGAGATGAGGTGTTGATTCCTACCTGAGAAAACAGAAATGAATTAACACAGAAACAAAGCAGCATAAAAAAGTTGTTTTTCATCAGTAATTCTTTTGTTAAATTATTTTACAAAATTCATATTTAACCGTATTACTGCTATTAAACTAATTGTTATAAATGGCGGAGTGAACTTTTATGATTGTAAAAAGTCATAATTGAATATTCAAAAGTTTTATTCAAGGCGATCTATGATTAAGAATTGAACATATGTGACCATTGAGTTTATTTTGTCGCCTATGACTATGTCATTTAAAAGTATAATCGGTTTAAGCAAATTCTTCAATTCGGAAAGGCGCTCATTTTATTTCGGAAAAGCACTCTGGATATTTCGGAAAAGCGCTCCTAAACCCAACTAGTCGGACGAAAATTATCTCTTTTATACTATTAGATTCGGAAACGAACTCTTTACATTGTCGAAATTTTGATAATTGTGGATAAATACTGAATGTTGGATTGAAAAATTCGGAAACGCACTCATTCGTATTTTGATTGATGTTCGGAAAAGCACTGATCTCTTTTTCGGAAAAGCGATCATCTATCTTTCGGAAACACACTCATTCTTAAAATCCTCTCAAACAGCTGCTGCAGGATAATAGTGGAGTACAGTAAAAGTATTTCTAAAAATATATAAAAGTTCTTTTTTCTCTAAAAGGAATTTAAGCTTTTGCTTTTAAAGAAAAAATATAATCTTTTAGTACAAAAATTATGTCTTTACATCTTTACAAATAAACCGATTGTAAACAATATGTATTGCAATTAGTTTGATATTATTCACCAGTGTAAATTGATAAGTTGATTTAATAACTGTGTTTTTGTTTTTACAATTGCAAATGTAGAAAAGAGGCTTTCTCACAAAAAAATCTTTTTGGGTATCTAAAAAATTTTCTACACCAGTTCCGATAATTTGTCAGAAACTCCTAAATCCTTCGGACAAAAATATTTCAAGCCCTGAAAATAAATATAATTAGTGACTCTTTTTCCTTGGGTTTTATGCGCCTGCTCTTTTTCTATGGTCATAAGCAAAGAAAAACCGGAACCTCAGTTATACAAATCAATTCAACTTATGCTCTTTGACATCTTCGGAAATATCAAAAAAATATATAAATAATCATTTCCAATTAGGAAAAACAATAGAGAAAACCGAGTGTCCTCGATACCAAATCAATTCACTCAAGAAATTTTTAGAAAACGAAAATAATTTTAAACAATTTAAATTCAATTATTATGAACATCGTAGGCAGAATTACAAAGAATGCGGAAGTTAACGCATTAGCAAATGACAGACAAGTTGTTAATTTTTCAGTAGCTATAAATGATAGCTTTAAAAATAAACAAGGAGATAGAGTAGAACAGACCACATTTTATAACTGTTCATACTGGATTAGTTCTAATGTAGCTAAAATTCTTACCAAAGGTACTTTGGTAGAGCTGACAGGAAAACCAAGTGCAAGTGCTTGGATAGGAAAAGATGGAGAGATTCGTTCGGGTCTAAATTTTCTCACATCATTTATTAAAGTTCACGGAGGAGGAGGTAAGGCGGATGTTAATACTAATTCAACCATCGAAGCCAAACCACAAACAGCAAGTGCTTTAGTCGGAGATAAGGATGATGATTTACCATTTTAATTTAAAATTTAAACAATGAAAATATCAAAAATTCCTACAGATTATCTTTTTATCAAATCCATCGATTCAAATGAATTTAGTGATTTTGCAATCATTCATACTACTGAACAATGGAGAGAATTATGTACTGAAAGATTGGACTCTGTAAAACCTTTTGAAAATGATACTTTTTTCAAATGGCTTAATTATAAAGATGAAGCAGTTGATTTTTTTAGGTTTACGGATGAAAGCTTCTCTGAAATTAAAGATTGGTTTCAAAACAATGATATGTTTTTCGTGGAAACTAATGAAGAAGAAATCAGTCAATTGAAACCATTGGATTTTGTATTAAACTGTTATCAGATGCAGGTTTTTACTGATGGTACTGCCATTTATAATGCTTTTGAAAAGCATTTGGGTACTGAATATTGGACTCTCCAATTTTCTCTGAACGAATTAACACAGACAACTTAATTGAAAGCTATGCAGACCAATTTTTTTAGACAACTCGCCAAACTTAATTTAAAAGGTGACTTGCAGTTGATACTTCGACCAACAGAAGAAAATGGCTTTGTTCTATCCATATTGCTCAATAATGAGCAGTGTGGAGACGAAGCAAGAAAATTGATTCCACCTGTTAATTTAAAGGGAACAGCAGAAGAGCTTGATAACGGATTCTTTGAAACGGTAGGCACACCATTACAGACTGCTTCGGGTTTAATGGTAAATATGGAAAGCTTTATGAAACAGATGGAAGAAGCCAAGAAGAAATCTGCAATGGAAAAGGAGAAAAGTGATAAGGAGAAAAAAGAAAAGGAAACAAAGGATAAAAAATTTACTGAATCCTTACAAAAGGCAGTGCAATTTGAAAAGGAGGGCAAATATAAAGATGCGTGGTCTGCTCTACCTAAAATTTCAGATTATCCCGATAAGGCAGATAACATCAGGAAAAAGCAGGAACAATATGAAGTCCATCTTGCTCCAAGTCTTTTTTCCGAGCCACAAGAACCACAAGAAATTTCCAACATTTAAATATAGATTATGTTACTCGCAACACAATTAGAACGGGTTTTCATTCTGAAAGATAATGGACAGGATATTCGCCTGACAGACCCCGAACCAAAATGGAGTGTAGAAGCAGTGATGAATTTTTATGCTAATAATTATCCAATTCTTACCACTGCAAAGGTTTCCGCTCCTCTGATTAAAGATGACACTATTCAATATCAATTTGAAAGTGTAATGGGAACTAAAGGATAACAGTTTATGAATTAAATCAAAATTAAGATGAATGCAACAAAATATTATAAAAGGAAAAATAGTAATTCCGGAAGAAAAAAAACAAAAACAGGTTCATCAGCAGGTAGGCGATTTTATGAAATGGATGAAGCAGGAAAAAGACAGTTCGGAAGTACAGAAAGACCAGAGAAAGTCTGTCCCATTGGCACAAATACCAATGGTTTTCTGAAAACGGCTTTTCTGCCAAAGCTTAAAGAATGTAGCACAACATCAAATTTGTCAAAATCAAAAACAATAAAATTGGAGAGGGATTTTTATAAATCCCTTTCCCAAATGTCAGAGCATTATAATCTTTCTCAATCTGATCATAAAGATTTTGAATTTCCATATAACATCTCACTATCTCTGAATCATTGCCGAAAGCAAATGAAAACGAGTATCAAAAATTGGCAGGATATTAAATTGGAGCACAAAGGTAACTGCCTATATTTTGTGAGCGAAGAAAGAATCAGTACAGGAATGACTCTTTACTATATTCCTGTCGTTCCTCTTCATAATATGCTTCATCATAAGAAATACAGAAAAACAGCTCAAATGCTACTTTCTGTATGCACTTATCTGTATCGGATTATTGATATTCCTTATTACAGACAGGAAGCTTCATACTTATTTTGGTTATATGAAATGCTAAGCGACTGGATTGACCAAGATGAAGAATTGGATGAAAATTGTGAATATAAAAAGCAATTACAACAGGCTGAATTAATTGGTGATATTATGGAGCAGAAGATTGCATCTATCAATAATTTGTCATTTTTTCAACAGCGTGTAACTTCATTTAAAGCAAAAGATAGTTTTGATGTTGAATGTTTGAATCTTGCTAATAAAGCTTTCTCCTTATACAGCAAATTTCCCGAAGAACGCATCTATAGAAACATACATTTTAATAATAATAAGGACTTCTCTAATGATGATGAATTCGATTACGATGAAAATGATGAAGCCGTTATTTCAATGGATAAATACATTTCATTTTTTGCTGATGATAGAGGATGGGCATATCAAAGTATTATCGATAGTGTAAATAATGAATTCAATGAATATGCTGAAATTCAAGAACCTATTGTTTTCAAAGTTTTTGATGGGAAAGAAGTTTCAGATAACAGTCTGGATTTTGAAAGTGAAGTTTTTGAAATTCTTAATCAGCTTGCAGGAATACTTGGCGACTTTTCAAGTCTATAAATCTTAACTCGAATTAGTTATGAAACGAAAAAATAATAATATTGAAGCAAAAGATGTAACAGAAGATTTTGAAAATCTTTATCATCCAAAATCAGCATTAGTTTTCTACGAAAGTGATGATAAGCTTTCTGATATGTACGTTGAATATTTTGATATGGATGAAGATGGCAGTCCCATTAATGCACATCCACTTACAACCAACGAAGCTAAATATTTAGCAAAAAGACTTAAAATTCAAAATTGCAGAGAAAAAGAATTTCTTAAACCACAGGGAATTATTTCTTCTAATATTTTACTCATCGACAATTCAGAAAATGCAAAAGTGATTTGGTACACAGAATTTTCAGAACGAGAATTATATTTTTCTAAGGATTTGGAAATACCAAATGGTACAGCGAAAGTACCATCCTTAATTTGGTGTGCTGATAAACTGCATTTGAAGATATTTGCTGTTGATTACAATCAGCGACCAACAGAAGAGACTTCGCTATATCACGCACCATTTTTTAACATCTATGATAACGGGAGTGTTTGTATGGGGAACGTTGATACTAAAATTAAAAAGTCAGCTTCCTTGGAAGAATTTACGGCTACTTGGGAGCATTTTTTTTTCAATTCCTATTTCAGTCACTTAATGTACAATCATAATCCTATAAAGGGAAATTGTGTCTCGCTTTGGAAAGACCTTGTTCAGAACAGAAAGGATTTTCCAAATGATGTGCTTATAAAATCTAATCTTAAATTAAAAAACCTACTGTAATGAATATTCAAAATAATTCAATTGTAAATAATAAGCCAAGAGTTCATTTTACCTATAGTAATTTTATTCAGCCGACAAACCCAATATCTATAAATCTGATAGGGGCAGGAGGAACGGGTTCGCAGATGCTTACTGCTTTGGGCAGAATAAATTATGCGCTTAACGAAATGGATCATCCCGGACTTTCTGTAATGTTATGGGATGATGATAGGGTAGAAGAAGCAAATCTCGGCAGACAGCTTTTTGCTGAAAGCGAACTTGGACTTAATAAAGCGACAGCATTAATCAACAGGACAAACCGATTTTTCGGAACGGCTTGGAAAGCGGAGACTAGAAAATTTCAAAGAGACGCTTCGGACAGGATTACGAGTAATATGACCGCCAATATTTTTATTTCCTGTGTCGATAATGTGAAAACAAGATTTGAAATCGCTGAGGTTTTAAAAACTTTGGATGATACTTATATACATCGTAATACAGCAAAATATTGGATGGATTTTGGAAACAGTAAATGTACAGGACAGGTATTACTCTCGACAATCGGAGATATTAGACAGCCTGATTCTCAAAAATATGAAACGGTTTCCAATCTTGCTTTTATAACCGATGAATACGGTGATTTATTGAGACAGTCAGAAACAGTAGATGATACTCCAAGTTGCAGTTTGGCAGAAGCACTTGAGAAACAGGATTTATTTATTAATTCTTCTTTAGCCCAATTAGGAGGCTCACTCCTCTGGAATTTATTTCGAAATGGGATGACCGAAAACAGGGGATTTTTTCTGAATCTTCAAAATTTTAACTCACAGCCTATAAAAGTTGCCTGATGGAAATCGGGTGGCAAAAATGCAATTTCTCCTATGGTCGAAAACGCATTTTTGCCTATATGGAGCAACCACATTTTAAAATATACCTATCTAATTCCATTCCTAATATTTTAAAAAAAGGTTGCGGACTTTTTAAATTTTATCATATGATTGTAAAATTAATTTATTTTTAACTCATTGTAATATAGTTTGTTATTATCTTTATGGTAATTAACCTTGAAAACAATAATGCAATGAGAACACGTGCTAAAGAGAACGGACTTGAAGTGACCTGCGTTGCAGGAACTTCAGCAGTGATACTTTCGATTGATATGCCCCAACAACAAACTGAGGGACTACTGGGATTTTCTATCGAAAGAGAAGATTTGATAGAAAATGAAAAGTACTTTTTAAAAGGATTTAAATATTTTGAAGAAACTGTTGGGAGCGCAGTAAAAAATGAATTATTCAGCAGCTTTGAGCATCCTATCCAATCATTTATGTGGGAGGATTTTACTGTAAAATCAACCTACGATTATATCTACAATATAATTCCTGTATATGGAAAGCCTAAATTTTTAGAGCATAGACCTGGCTGTAAAATCAAGGTTAATATTCCCGACGAAAGTACTTCAAAACACTCAGTGTATTTTAACCGTGGGGTAGCGGGGAGCCTAGCATATGCTAGAGAGTTTGGGAATATCAGACCTTGGTCAGAGGGAGTATCTGAAGAGAATTCTTTGAGAGCATTAAAGTGGCTTGGTAAGGGCTTGGATGATGCTTTGTTGAACTTTATCAAAAAAGCTGAAGATGAAACATATAGTATTAGAGCTGCTTTTTACGAGTTTGAATATTTGCCCATTTTAGAAGCATTGAAAGATGCATATGAAGATAGAAGCGTTGATGTTAAGATAATTTATGATTCCAGAGGAGAGGAGAAAGCAAATAATCTTGCCATAAATGAAGCAGGCATTCCAAGACAAATTTTAATTCCAAGAAAAGAAGAAGCAAATAAAAGCTATATTGCTCATAATAAATTTATGATACTGCTGAAAGATGGTAAACCTATTGAGATATTATCGGGGTCTACCAATATAACAGCAAAAGGAATTTTTGGTCAATGTAACGCTGCTCACATTATCAGAGATGAAGAGGTCGCTCAAAAATTTCATCAATATTGGGAATATTTAGCACAAGATCCAATTAACGAAGTGTTAGGTAAGCAAACTTTGGAAATTCAAGAAGATATATTGTATGATAATCTTAACAAGGGTATAACCGTATTTTTCAGTCCCCGCGAACAAAAAACTATTCTTAAAACGTATGCTGAATATATGGATAATTCAAAAAGTCTTATTTGTGGAATGTTTCCATTTTCTTTTAGTAAGCATATGAAAGAAATAATAACTAAAGATACAGAAAATCTCAAATACATCATCTTAGATAATAATAGATCTATACATACTACATTAGTTTCAAACGATTATGATAATGTAATAATTTATGGAACTTATTTAAAAGATGGTCTATATGATTGGCTCGCAGAAAAACATTCAGGTTTACTATTGAATGCAAAGCCAAGTGGAGTAGGGACAAATTTCATTCATAATAAAATTATACTTATTGATCCTCTAGGTGAAGATCCTATTGTCATTTCCGGTTCTGCAAATTATAGTGATAATTCAATTTTGAATAATGATGAGAATACTTTGGTAATTAGAGGTGATAAGGATTTAAGTGATCTTTATTTTACTGAATTTGTAAGAATTTTTAATCATTATTATGCGCGATCTAAAGCTTTAGAAATGTCGGGAAAAGTTTCAGGGAACGATAATCCATTGCATTTGAAGACGGACTACCTTGCTTGGGTAAAATCATTCTACAATAAAAATGCATTAAAATATAAGAGAAAAAAAATGTTTGTAGATTTAATCTGTTCCTGATTTACTAGCTGCAGGGACTTTTTAATTACATAGCGATGTTACCAAATACTTATGACAAACAAGGCTTTACAAAAATTAATAGATGATTTAAATAATAAAGGTAAGAGAACAAAAAGTGTTATTTATCTTAGACCTTTAAGCCCGAATGTAGATTTCGCTAAGGTCTGGATAAATAAACCGAAAATAACTGATAATATTACATCTTCAGACGGATTCAAAAAATTTTACTTCATTAAAAATGAAACTAAAACTTATGTAGCTGTAGTCTTGGATATGTATAGTGATTTACATTGGTATGTTGTACCAGAACATAGAAAAAATGGACATTTGACCAACTCAATGAAGGATGTAGTTTTGTTTCACTTATTTATTAATAGAGATGAGCAAACAATTACTATCACAGAAAATCAAATTGGAAAATCTTTTGCTGATGCGTCGAAAAAAGTGGCACTCGAACTAGGATTTATTCAAACTGATGATAATGAATATGTGCTTGCAGGTGATGACTACGTATGTTCTGAGTCAAATTTTGTTTTGAACTCTAAAATGTCCGAAGATAGAATGGTTGAATTAAGGAACGAAATTAATTACTTAGGTCGATCACTTTGGAAAATTCAAACTGAAATTGAAATGAATCTTGGACTAAGTGATTACTGCGAAGAGCTTAAACAGACGGTTGACACATTAAGAAGTAATTCTTTGAAATTTGAATTCTTATGGAGAAACAATAACAAATAATAACTTAAACTACTGATTTTTTTAAAAAAGTAGTTTAAGATATTATTTAATTCAAGGCATCAAGATTTCCGATATATCTACTTATGATTTTTAGGTCATCATTTTCTTCAGTGTTCAAATCAGTCTTTTTAATCAATGAAATTATTTTGGAATAAAAACTATTATTAAATCCGTCAAGTGCTTTCTGATATTCGATATCAGTGTATGATATTTTGAAATCGTCAAATGAAAATGTAAAACCGATATTTGAATCAAATAACATATCTATCAGAATTTCCTCAGATAATAAAACTGACGGTTTGTCTTTTGGTACAATCTCCTTTAGTTTGAAAGTCGTTTCATATTTTTTGAATTCTTCCGATCTAATTGTTTTCTTTGAAACTTTACCTTTTTCAGAAACACGTTTATGAGCAATTGTAGTAACAAGCTCACCTATATCCTCTTGTGACAATGTTTTTGTAGTAAGTAATTCCTTTTTTTGCTTGTTAACAATTTTTGGAATATACTTTTTTGAAAATGAATCTGTGTCATAAACTCCAATGCTGTAACCGGAATTATTTGATTTGATTTTGGCTAATGGCCTGAATATTTCATTTATTTCCTCCTCTGAAAATTCTTCTTTGATTTCGGTAATTTCTTGTTCACCAAGAGGATTAATGAAAATTTCATTATGGAAATTTTTAACAATATTTGATTTTAAATTAACAATTTCCTTTTCTTCGTCATTTCTTTTCATCCAATCATTAGCAATTGAAAATCGAAAACTTCCATAACTTGAGTTTGTGATGACCGGATTAATAATTCTATCAATTTCTTTTTGAAGTTCACTTATACTGTCATCTCTAAATTTGACCAAACGCCTAACTTTAGTAAGTGCATATGCCTTTAATGATTTCAAATAATTATCTGTAAAGTCTTTAATCATTTCTAAAGTAACAGAATGACCAAATTCAAGCTTGGTAGGCTCAATAGTATAATGTGTGCTATTTTGTCTAAGAATACTTAAATAGGTATATTCTTTTGTCTGCCCAAAAGGATTAATATTTTTTAAAGAAACTAAAATCTCTAAGGCGTCATACAATTGTTCCTTAACCTCTTCATCTTTACTGTTAGTTAACCCAAAAAAAATAAACTTTTGTGCCTCCTCTATCTGTCCAGCTTTTAAATTTAAAAACGCAGCACTTCTTACCAGTATACTCCTTGTGGGTTCAAGGTCTGGTTTGTCGAAATAGAAATCTGCAACCTCACTTTCTAATTTAGCTGCCGTTTTGTATAGTTCTAATGAAGCATCAAAGTCACCTTCATCTAAAGCCTGCTTAGCCTTAAATGAGTAATCCATAGCTTCTCTATGTTGTAACTTTGGTTTCATTTATGAATTTCTTTTATGGTTGTAGGTTTGGCAAAAAGTGTGACAACGACAGATGATGATTGGTCTCTTTTTGAACCTCTATTAATTTGCTCGTGTTTCTTTTTTATGCGATTTATTAAGGTATTTGATTTGTTTTCCTCCAAAATACCGGATATTTCTACATAATGATATTCTTCGTCAAGAAAATTCAAATCATCATCATCAGGTTCAGTTTTAGAAAATCTATAGTCAACGCCATCGCCAATTTCAGTTTGTTCTACATATTTGTAATCCATTATTACTGACATTACAAACCAAGCCAATGCAACACCACCGTGATTAGCAATATCTTTATCCTCCTTCATTGTTACTTTTGAAAAATTGGAATCCCAAGTAACAATGTTTTTGCTGGATTTTCCGTCAATGGTAAATTCAAATTCAGCCTTAGAGTCTTTATGATAGCGATCAAGTCCAACAGCAGCCCAATAATTGTGAACTTTTATATGCTCTTTTGGTGGGCCTTGTAGCTTATCTAAAGTAAGATCAAGATGAAGTTCTGTCATTAAGTTATTAAAGTTATTGTTTTCACCAAATATACAAATTAATCGTTTTAGTTGTCAATTGTCATTCTAAACTACTTTTAATCTTGATTTTGTTATCAAAAAAATATAGAGTTGTTGCAACTAAGAGTTATTACATTTCCATACCTAAATCGAGTACTTCGTCAAGAATTTTCATTGTTTTAAAGGCATTTTCCCAACCTCCACAGCATTCAGGGCTTAATGCAATTGTAATGACATCTATCTTATCCATATTTTCAACTAATACATTCCCGACTTTTCTGATCAATTCATCAGAATAAATCTGATAATAGCCTTTACTGTTAGAATAAAAGAAATCTATATCCAAATTTACTATACCGCCATTTTTGGAATCTTTCAGCCAATGATGTAAGCTGTTAAGAAAGTCTTCTATCTTATACTCCCAATCTATAAATTCATTTTCCGGATATGGCTCTTTGGTTATAAAATGTGTAGTTCCAAAGAAATTCGGATATACTTCATTTAGATTTAATATATAATTATCCCAGCGGAACAACGGAGCTTTTATATTGAGTTCCTCCGGATGATTTTCATTAAGTTCAACATATTCTTCAAATGTAATTTTTTCAAGATCAACATTATCATTTAATAAATCTTCCTTGATAGATGGAATAGGGTATAATAGGTCATTATGTCTGTCAATATGATAGAAGTCGTATGATTTAGTGATATCTGTTTCCTGTAACCAGCACCACGCTGCACATAGATGATTATCCATCACATAAACCTTTCCTTTTTTGTATAAAAAATTGGCTGTTGTACTTCCTGAATCCAATAATTGCTGAGGTTTTTCTTTTATCCACATATGCTACCAAATATAGTAAATATCCAGCTGTTGTTGTATAGATAATAGTTCTCTTAAACCTGCTATAATCTAAATGTTCCGTGTTTTCGGTTTGCAAAACTATAAATACAGTTTCTGTACAAAAAAATCTTTTTGGGTTTCTAAATAAAATGCTGCGCCATTTTTTTCAGATACTCCTAAATCCGAAGGACAAAAATATTTCATAGCCTCCATTACATACTTCATTGCGGTTTTGTATTGAATCTGAATTTCTTTCGTCAGAAGCAATGAAAAACAGGGAGAAAGTAGATTATAAAACAATGCTGTTAAAATATCAACTGCTCTCAACAATTTAAATATTAACCCAAAAAATTGGCAATTATGAAAAATCCCAAAATCTCAGCTAATGATTTTTACAATCAGTTTACAGGAACTGAGCAGTACTATTCCTACATCTTTGGAATATTATTGACTGACGGAGTCAAAAATGTGGCATATGAAGAAGAGTGCTACTGGTTTCTGGACTGTATAGCATCTTATCAGACTTCTCAAAAATTTCAAAGTGAAGATTTTCAAGTATGGACGATTAAAAGAATCAAGGATGAGCAGTTTAGTCTTTCTGCATCTGACGGAAATGAAAATCAGTTAATGTCAGCCATTATTCCATTCTCTGACTTCTTTTTTGAAGAATTTACCATCTGGAAAGAGGGTAATGTACTATTACTTCCAAGCGAACACTAAATAATATGAAAACCTCACGATGTATAGGTAATCGTTTTATCAAATTCCAAACTTAAGAATACTTATAAATTTTATGGGAACTTATTCAATTATATATTTAAAAGAAGCTCAATTAGCTGAGGAAGTAAATAACTTTCTGAAAGAAAACTTTGATTTGAACTATGAAAATTTCAATGGCGTTGACTATGGTGTTTTCTTTACACAGGCAATGTTCAATGAAGAACTTAGATTTTTAAATGAAGATGAAGAAGGTAAAAAGATACTAGCCCATTATGACCGACCGCTTACTACAGAAACTTACTATTCTCTCTTATTTGGAATAGGCAACTGCTTTGGAGATATTGGAACTGCCTGTATAAAAGTCTCAAGTGTAATTGAATCAGATTTCAAGTTTATCAGAGCACTTCAGAAGTTCAAAAAGACACCTGAATTTATCAAATATGTCGATTTGAAAAAATCACAGCATCTTCAAAGATTATTATCAATAAGGATTGAATAATTTTAATTGTTTTCTAATCCTTTATATTCTGACTTTCTCGGTTTTCTTATGCGAAATTAGAAATCCATCCTCCAATCAAAAAATCTTTTTGGGTCTCTATAATTACAGCATAGCTATAATTTCAGACACTCCTGAATTCTTCGAACAAAAAGATTTCAAAGCCTTCATTACATTCTTTCATTCCGGTTTTATTGAATGACAGATTTCTTTTGGAATGCACATAAAACAATAGAAAAGTCAGAATATTAAATAAAGTATTATGAAAACATTCACAAAAAAAAGTAATTCAAAAGATTCTTCACAAGAAAAAAATGAAGATAGATTCATTTTAAAAATACTCGAAAACCTTGATAAAGTTAATCCGCAGGACTGGGAACATTATGCTGATGTGCAATTTCAAATGCCGAAAAATCTTTTTACAAAAAAGCAATATCAAGGCTTTAACACAGTAGCTCTTTATATTGATGCTTTAATCAATAATTTCCAAACCGCCGATTATGCGACATTCAACTCTATTTCGAAAGCCGGTGGCAGACTAAAAAAAGGAGCAAAAGGTACAATCATTGAATTTTTTAGCTTCATCTACAAACATAGAGAGACGGGTAAAATCTATAGCAGAGAACAAGTATTAGAAATGTCGGTGAATGAAAGAGAAAATATTAATAAGATCAGCTGTTTAAAGAATTATACCGTTTTTAATGCTGAACTGATTGAAAATATAGCCGATCTAAATATTGATACTGTCATTGAAGAGGAAAATCTAGTACTGGATTTTCAGGAACAATGTAATAGTGAAGAATTTATCAATTCAATTATTACTAACGGTAATCTAACAGTTAGGCAAACTCTTTCTAGTACAGCTTATTATACGCCTTTAACAGATATAATTTCAATTCCAGAAAAGAAATATTTTATATCTGAAGATAAATATTATTCTACATTATTTCACGAGATCATTCACTGGACTGGTCACGAAAGCAGATTAAAAAGAGAATTAAAAGGTCATTCAGATTTAACAAGTTACTCTTTTGAAGAACTTATTGCAGAAATGGGTAGTATGCTAATCTGCCTCCAATTTGGAATTACTAAGGAGTTTATCAATTCCGTAAGATATCTTAAAAGCTGGTCTGTCAAAAATACATCTAAGCGTGAGGAAAATATCAAGAAAGCATTTGCATCATCTAAAAAAGCAAAGAAATTTCTTGAACAACTTTGAGTCGTCCTAAAATAGGTTGACATAAATTAAACAATATTTAATCCGGAGAGATATTTTATTTCTTCGGATTTTTTATGCACTTTATCTGGAGTTTGCATATTAAGGCTTAGATGTGGTCTTTTAGTATTATAAAGATAAATACTTTCTTTTACTAATGAGTTTAGATCTTGCATATTCTTTGTTTTATAAAAAAGGAATTCTTGTTTCAATATTCCATTCACCCTTTCTGCCAGTGCATTTTGATAGCAATCATAACCATCAGTCATTGACGGTTTGATTTCATTCTTATTAAGTATTTTCTGGTAATAACCAGAGCAATATTGCAAACCTCTATCTGAATGATGAATTAATGGGCCACTTGAACCTCTATTTTTTATTGCCATTTTTAAAGCTTTCGCAACATTTTCAGTGTTCATATTTGAACTTAATGAATATCCCATGATCTTTCTACTATAGGCATCTGTTACCAAAGATAAATAACATGTAGATTCTTTGGTTTTAAGATAAGTTATATCGCTTACAAACACCTGTTCCGCTTTTTCTACTCTCAAATCCTTCAACAGATTGGGATGCTTTCTAAGCCAATGCTTTGAAAATGTTGTTTTAATATATTTCTTTTGTCTACGGATTAGCATATTCTCTCTTTTTAAGTAGGCAAATAAAGCATCTCTTCCCAATTTGACATCTTCCTGTATGAGCTGTTCTTTAAGAAGATGATAAAGTTTTCTTGTTCCTAATTTAGGTAACTTCATTCGTATTTCCTGAACCAGAAATTTTACCTTCAGTAATTGGTTTTCCCGGATTAAAATCCTTTGCTTAGCTTGATAAATAGCCTGACGGCTTATCCCAAACAATCTACACAGTCTTGATATACTTATTCCTTGTCTGTGGAGTTGGAAGATTGTTGGGAGGAAAACTTTTTTCTGATTTGAGTCCCATATTGTTTATCTGAGATATCAATCATCGTATTAAGAACCTTGGTTTTTAGCTTTTCATCAGCTAGTTCTTTTTCTAAACGTTTAATTTTTTGAGCTGGTGTTTCTTTGGAATTAGGCATAGTATGAAGTTTAGGTTTACTCCACTCTAAGTTACCATATCTTCGCAACCAAACCAAAACAGTACTTCTTCCCTGGATACCATACTCTTTTTGAGCCTGCTTGTAAGTGTAATCGCCGTTTTCTACTTGAGAAACTATTCTTAATTTAAAGGCTATACTGTAGTCTCTTTGTGTGCGCTTTTCTCTTTTTAATACTTGATCTTTCATAAATAAGTCGATTAATTGTCAACTTATTTCAGGACGGGACACTTTGATAAAATAATAAGGCTGCCATAGGGCAGCCTTTTCTATTATCGTCAAGAATTATTATTAAATATTTTCCTAAAGAATCTTTTTAAAGGATTCTTCAAGACATTCCAGCCAACGACGATAATAACTAAAGTTAGAGATATTTTTCTTGCATTATTATTGTCAGTGGTATTACCTATAAACGCAAACAGAAATATGTAAAACGCTATTGCTCCGTACACCACAAATTTTATTATTCTTTTCATTATTAATTCTGATTAATAAGAATATGTAAATATAAAAATATTTTTGAAATAATAGGTAAAATATTTTAAATTGGTTTAATAGGTAAAAAATAGTATATTTGTTTAATTCTGATAACAATGAAATGGAAGAGAGTACAAATCACAATTTATTTACGGACATTGCAAGAAGGAATTTTCTAATAAAACAGTTCTTTAAAGCAAATGATGTTACCATTGATTTACTGGGAGATATCAATAATCCCTTAATGGTAACTGAAAACAATATTGTTTTAAGCTGCTATGTCAGTAATTTTAATCTTATTTTTAAAGATGATTCTTTTGAAGGAAATGAATCATTTACCATTAAACTTAAAAATGACCCGGCTATTTTGAAAGATAAATTAGCGGACTGGATTAATTATGCTTCTCACAGGAAAATATATATTTTTACCTCTGACGAAGGATTGTATTATTCCAAGTTTATAAGAATTTATAATGGAAAATTACCCCTTTTCAGCCCTTCAAAAGAGTTGGCATATTATGTTTTCCAACGACAGAAAGCTGTTGAAATGGTTCAGAAACTTAAAAAAGACAAAATAAAATTGTCTATTGTGCTTTAAATAATTTGTAAAGCCGTAAAAATATGATTTATATTTTTCGGTTTTAGTTTTACATTTGTAATAATTTGTTGTCGTTGAATCGGCAAGTTGGCTAATAAATAAGCATTCTATGTGCGCAAAAAAAGCAACCAAAAACTTATTGGTAAAAACCGATAAGTCTTTAGTGGACAATTTTAAGATTTGCAGTTTTACTTATTACAAGGATAACGACCTGTTATCCCTATTTTCCTATAGACATTATTTATGTGTCACATTACTGAATGTTCAAAAGAGTTTTCAGCAAAAATATCATAAGGTTACCGCTCCTAATGAGCAGTATCTTGTTTTTTATAAAAAGAGAGGAACTAAGATTGAAAATACAAAAGAAGAAAGAATATTGGAAAGTATCAATTTTCTACTTCCACTAAAATATTCTGATCTTTATTATGAATTGATGCACACTTATTACATCAATGAAAAATCTGATTCTTCAAGCTATTCTATTTCCGCTTTTTTTGAATTTCTTGTTTCTTTTGTCAGCAAAACTCCTTTGGAATTTTTTTCTGTTGAATTATAACATTCTATATTTCTACATCAATTTAAATATATAATTGTATAAATACGGTAGTATGTATTTATTGAATTGTTGAATTATATGTTTATATAATTCAATAATACTGTCAATATATATTTATATAATTGTTCAATTGTAGGTTTACACATTATTGCAAATGTTGATTTCAACTTTTAAAAAATGGCTTTTGAAGATGATATTGTAAAAATAATTTGTTTTTTTTGTGGTGCAAGATGTCCTTTTGGACGTCCATTTATATAAAATGAGCCTACAAAAGAGTATCTTGCCTTTTTTCAAAAGGATTATTACTAACTCGGAACTCGTTGAAATTTTAACTTAAAATACTCAATTAATCATATTTTAAATGCTCATTCAGAATGATCTCAATCATTTTCAAATTTAAAGTATATTAGATATAAAATAGTAATTACTTAAAATGGTGAATATTTACATAAAAGAACCTTGGGCGATAGATGCAAAAAAAGCATTGAATTTTTTTGTGTCGAGAATGGGAGATGAAAGATGGTTGAAAAGACGAGACAAAGTTGTATCATATTTTCGTGAGGTTGAAGCTATTCAGTATGGATTTAAAAAAGCGGAAAGTAAAGATGGCAAACTCGTCATGCCAATTGCTTTTTATGATGACTGGATTGCATGGTATATGTATCTGGTAGAAAGTATCTTTGAAAGACCTTTATCTGGTGACGCTCTACAATCCGCTCGTATATTTCCGTTTTTTTCGATGATAGGGAAGAATCTTTCAACACTTCTTGAGATTGATGGGATAGAGAAAAAGATTGAGGAATTATTGAACGAAAAAAAGAATCACCCTGATACCATTTTTTTTGAACTGGCAGTTGCAAATTTATATTGTAAAAATGGATGGAAAGTATCCTTTATACCTGAAAGCACTTATTATAAATCTCCGGACTTGCAGATTAGAAAAGATGGACAACAATATTGGGTTGAATGTAAAAGAATGCAGAAAGTTCCGGATTATTCTGAAAGCGAAAGGTCAGAATGGCAAAACAGATCTTTACGATTGACTGCCATTTTGCAAGAATATAAATTGTCGTATTCCATTGATATTATTTTTAAGGTTCCAGTTTCAGAGACAGGCGAAAATATTTTAGTTGATTGTTTTAATGAATATCTTAAAATTCATAGTGGAGATAAAAGAGCACAAATTCAAACTTCTGAAATTGAAATTTCATTTAGACCGTTGAACTTGGCTTCTATAAATAGAGAATTAAAAGAAAGAGATATTAGAAACAATTCACCGGAATTAATTGAGGTTTGCATTGGAAAATATGAAAGTGGGGGTAATTATGTGACCGTATTTAACCACGATGAACTATATAAATTGGGTAAGGATAAAAATTTTGATATTCTAAATCTTTACATTGACAAAGTAGGAAGTATAAGTATTCTTAAATGGACAAGTGTCTCCGAACATTCTATAAATATGAAAGCAAAGGACGTAAAACGACTTCTTGTAAAAGCAGTAGATCAAATACCACTTGATGGTCCAGGAATTATTCATATCGGCTATGAAAATTTGGACGGACCATATGTAGAAAGAAAAAGATTTTTGAAGTCGGAGGAAATAATACAGGGATTTGATTATAAAGAAAAAGATATCCGAGCGATACATTGTAATAGTATTCAGCTGCTTGCTTCCAGTAATAATTTTGATTGGGCTGAAACTACCTGTTTTTATAAACAAAGCCATTATCCTGTTCTAAAAAATGATTTGCTTTTGGCTGATTCAGTAAGTGGCTTTAATAGACCTCACTGGGAAGATGATATAGAAAATTTAGAAGGTAATCAATATAATTAGTGAGCTTTTAAATATTTAGTGGGAGCTTCCATTGATAATTAGAATTGATTGGATAGAGCCATTGTATTGTCCTGAGACAAAGTATCATCTGATATTTTATACCTTTGCCGCGATTCTCAAGTTTAATTTGAGTTTTCATGGTTATTAGTTTTTATCCCCATCTTCTTGGGGATTTTTTTGTTTAAAACTTTTTCTTTGTATTGTCGAAGCAATATTTATCACTAAATTATTTGATTTTTTAAATATTTAATAACGTAATTTATAGTCATGATCAAAAAAAAGAGATCGAAATTGATGCTCAAAACCTATTTTACTTAACTTCACTAAAAGTTCTAAATAACAAACATTATTTTGTTCTTGAGTACAGCGAAAAAAGAAAATTTATTGTCTTCTACGCTAAGACAAACAAATCTAAAGTTACTCTTAAGCTTTCTCCTCCAGTCAAGTATAATAATTGCATTATTTTGACGGGGAAATTTTTTTCAAAACAGCGATACACTGTTTTTGATATTTTTATTTTGGATAAAAATGTGTTTTTATTTATAGAAGAGCAATTAATTGAAATTAAAGATTCAGATCAAGTGTTGATTAAACTTTCAAAAAAACGTACTTCAATCAAATAAAAAATCCCAAGCCAATTTGGCTTGGGATTTTTTATTTGGAATCAATATTTGTTTGATGATTATATTCAAAAATATCCGCAGCTTCTTTATCCCATCGTTTCCTAGGCAGCAATACGATTGTTGTGAATAAATCTCTTTTTTTATCATAGCTGTCAATTCTTTCAAGCCGTCCTCCATAGTCCTTGTCAGCAAGCGGATTAAGAGAATAGGGTAGAATAGTATCGGTTTTATTTAGATAGAAAATACTGTAGGTCTCTCTACTTATAATTTGGAATCTTTTAAAGTGTTTTTTTCCATAAAGTACAGTGTCATTTAGATTTTTCCGTTGCTGATAGTTGGATATAGGTAAGTCAATCCACATTGCTCCGTACCTTTTATTTTTGACATTTCTACCATTTTCAAATTTTTGATCTTTAAAAATCAAAGATTTTGACTGTAAAGTATTTCCAATGCTGAAATATAATGAATCACGGATATAATATACACTGTCAATTATTTCTGGAATTTGAATATTGGGGACTAATTCTATTAAGTCCTTATCCTGGTAGTTCATTTTGGACAAAATGATCTGTTGGTGCTCTTCAAGACCTTTTGAAGCACTGTAATAAATATTCGTGACTATATCAATTCCACCTCTTTTACTTTGAATTTTTTTTCCCTTATTACAAGAAACTAGAAATAAACAAAAGAATAATAAAGCAAAAACTCTCATAGATATTAAATTTTTCGGGAATGGCTCTGCTGATTCTTTACCTCATTAGTTTCCGAATTATCCTTTTGAAAGGCCTGCTCATTAGAGTTGAATCTTTTCATCTTATTATCATACAGATTCAGCATCTTGTATTGGGGGTTGAGAATTGCTTTTCCTTCGACTATATTATTTTTCAGATCTGAAAATTTTACCGAAACAATATTGCCTTTTTCAAGTGATTTGGTGGTAATTTCTCTGTGCTTATCGTTATCAAAATGAAGTTTTGCTTTATCAATGATCTTTTCAATGTCAATTCCGTAGTTTTTATTAAAAACCTGAAGCTTGAAATTTCCTTTTTCATTCTTTTCTTCATTCAATTGTAGCTTTACAAAAGCATCCTCTTTTGCATCCAAATGTTTATTATAAATCTCCGTTTTAACAGATCTGCCTTCTAAAAGATTGATCGCTTCTTTAGCCGTAAAGTTTCCATTAGCGGAAAATGTATGGTTTAAGTTGACATCCTTCTCATTGTTCTTAAGATTTGCAAGGAAAGAGTTTAAGTAGAAGTTTTCATTTTTTTCAGATTTTTGAAATTTCAGCTCAAAATTGATTTCATTGTTTTTGAAAGATGCTTTATCTGAAGAAATATTGATGATAAATTCTTTTTTATCTGAAGCTAAATTATCAGCCAGTTCCGTATGAACTTTTTGTTCTTCGCCAAAACCTAAATACTTGATCTGATCTTTTAAATCTTGTAGATTTCTATTTTCTTCAGGATGCCCGTTTTTTAGCCTGTTAACTTTATTGTATTCTGTTTCCAGGTTTTGAAGAATTTCTGGCTTCTCGGTTTGTTCTTTGGTGAGCACTAATGAAGTACCGTTCAAATTAACGCGTAGTGTCTCATTTGGATTTAATTTCTGCCCCGCTTTTTGCAGCATATTAACCAAATTATTAGGAGTGGACATTTTTTCAAAAAACGGTTTCTCTTGATTGGGCAGTTCGATTTTTACTTCTAAATCGGCTTTTTTGGATTGAAATACATTATTTTCCATGTTGTTAATATTATGATTGTTATGTAATTTGTTATCTAAATCATTTATTTGCTTGGATCGAAAATTTAGCAATCCCGAGAGTAGCTGCAGTCTTTCGCTGTCATTTTTTATAATTATTTTGAAGTCTGCTCCTGAGGAATTAAAAGGTGAAATAGTTAGATCAATTCCGGAAAACATTTTTCTCTTGTTTTGAAGATTTTCTATAAGAGAGTTATAGCTGTCAATTTCACTTGAGATTGAACCACGGAGCCCTTCTTTTAACCAAATACTGTTGTTTGTATTTCTAAAGTATTCAGATATAATCTCAACTTCTGATTTTAATGCGTCATCGCTTTTCATTATTGCTATATATTTGGATGTGAGGTTACCAATAGAGATTTCTATCACTCATTAAATGTGATAGATCATAATTGCGAATTTTAAAGATCTTATCATTTATACCTAACAGAAACAAAATTTTACTTTTCGTCTGCTGTTCTGTATCAAGTATAATCTGAATTGATTTATACTTTATCTTTAGATAATTTTGACCTTTTAGCTGAATGGTTTCAGAGACAACTCCTTTATCTAAAAGTTCAAGATAGAGTACAGTTAATTCAAAATTTCGCAGTGAATGAAATAAATGAATCTTTGGTACGACAAGATTTTTCTGAATGTATCGTCTAAATAAAAAGGATTTTATTTCTTTTTTATTTTTTGACGCGGTAATGATAATTAGCGAATTCCTTAGATAATCACAATGTTTATTTTGTAAAAAAAGCATTGCTTCCAAAATGTATCTGAAACAGTATATATTATGGATGATCAAATCACCAAAATGATTTATAATCTGGTAAAAAGACTTTGTCTCTAGTGATGAGCCATCTCTGTAAATAATAGTCCAGCTATTCTTTCTGAATCCTAAAAAGTAGAGATTTCCATTTTCACTGATTTTTCCCTGAAATATCTTTAGCGTTTCTAAGCTTAGGAGCATGATAATTATCATTATTACCGTCCTCTGGAATGAGATGTTGACCTTGATGCTTCTTCTGCATCTCGTTTCTCTTCCTCTTTCTTTTGATTAGCATCTTGATACATATCTGGATCGTTAACCTGAAGATTAATATTGCTCTTTTCTTTTTCCTTATTAGTATTTTCATTTAAAGAGGATTGAGAAGCAGAGATTTCTTTGCTGACAATATTAAGGTCAGTTATGATATTTTTATTATCAGGATATTGCTCTGATTTCGATTTCAGGTGTGCTTTTAGTTTTTGAAGCTCGACCTGATATCTTATACTTTCTTTTTGTAGTTGATTTTCTTCCTGCATTCTAGCAAGCTTCTGAATGCCTTTTATGATCAAGAAACTAAGACCGCCATCCGTCGCAAGGGATAGTATCAGGAGTGATTTTGAACTTGCGCTCAATTTAGCCTCATTTTTTGATGCCGGACTTATCTGTATGGTGGTTTCATCATCTAACTTAAGCTCTTTACCTTTTCGTAATTGCTGAAGCTGTTTTTCTGAGATATTGTGACCGTTAACATTTTTGAGCTCGTATTTTGTTGTATCCACATCTTTTATCGTATTGTCTTTTTTATCCAATTCAAAAATCCTGGACTGGAACTGCTTATTTTTTTCTTTGAACGGGTTTATTATAAAAACATTATCAAATTTTGCGAGTTCCTTTTCATCAGCATCATCTATTTTAAGAACCGTTTTTTCAACACCGGTCTGAATAATCTGAATTTTATCTCCAACTTTAAAATCTTTAAGACTATCTTCAAGCTTGTTTCCGAAAAAGATTGTTTTTCCCCTTTCGTTTTCTATTTCAACAAATGTGGTCATTTCGTTTTCCGGGTTCTTATTAAAGTACCCTGTTCCAATATGAGTGATGTTTCCATAGTCAGCCATCACTTTGTAAAGATTTCTATTGCTTGAAGAAATTTCAAAAAGTTCGGCAGTTGAAAGGTCTTTGTGATTGACTATATCTTTATTATAAACATTGACATCAAGCTTATCGTCATTTATTTTAAAAGTGAGCCTGTTTTTATCATTTTCGGCAATGAGAATTCCTCCTTTAAGAAAATCATCAATTTCTTTTTTTGAGAGTTTCTCGGAAAAATGATCCTGCTGATTCATGATTCCGAACTTTCTAAGTTCATCTGTAAGTAAGGTGCTAGTATTTTCCATAATTGTAATCTGAAATTGCGTTGTTTGTTTTTATTAAGTCATTTAAGAAATGAACCGGATCTATATATTTTCCTCTTTCTTTCACTGAAAAATGCAGATGCGGTGCAGTGCTTTTCCCGCTATTACCACTTATAGCGATAATATCACCGGCATAGACGAAGTCGCCCAATGAAAAAAAGTTTTTTGCAGATGCAGATATATGGTCTCAAAATCGCCGTGCTGTACTTTGATGTAATTTCCTGCACCATTACTGTAACCTGTATCACTAATGATTCCATCCAATACTGCAAATACATAATCGCTGTTAGCCCGCAGGTCAACACCGGCATGAAATTTTTCAATTTTATCGATGGGATGAAAGCGATGCCCGAAATTCGAGGTGATCTTCATTTTTTCTAAAGGCATATAAATAATCTGTAGTTCTTCAGTTGGGTATTTTTCGTATTCTAATAATGAAAGTTTTTTATTTCTGTATTTTTTTTCGGATGGATGATTCTCTGACAATGAATCGTCTTCCGACGTCGCTTGAATATCATCATCTTTTTTAATTGAATTGGCTTGTGGAGTAGTTGTTTGCTCAGTTTCATTTGCTGCATTATTCAATGAATCTTTACTCTTCTCAAAATATTTTTTATTCAACTTCCCTGCAATATGGTAAGACAAAAAGCTGGTGGTGAATTGATTTTGTAAAGAGGAGTTCAATCGAATAGTATTGAGTTTTCCTTTATAGGAAGCCGTATTAAATTGAGGTAGGAAATTTGAAAAAATTAACAAATGCATCAGTATTACTGTTTTTTTCATTTTTTTTAAATTTTATGTTGTTAGAGTTACGGATTGAAGTCCTTAATGATCAACTCTACTTCTCTGTTGATTCGTAGAAAGTTCGACATCAGGATTTTCTCTTTATCATTTTTTCCTGACTTGTCTTTAAAGTTATAATACACGGGCATTTCAATATAGTTAGCTTCCTCATCCTCGATACTTTTCATATCAAGATTGATTCTGCCGTGTATGGCCGAAGTTTTATATTCTTCAGTTTGATTATTTTCATCACCTGCGATAATACCCACCATTTCTCCCGTTTTTAATCCTGCTATTTTACCGGCAGGAATGAGGTTATCCATCTTTTCCTGAATTGAAATGGTCGTTTGATTATTATTGATTGACATAGACTGGCTTTTTTGTTTTACTTTGCCAAATACTTTTTCAAGCCAATCCAGTGTACTTTTATCTCGAGCACTGCCACTGAGAATATTTCCGATGATTGCTGTAATCGTGTCTGCAACTTCTTTTTTATAAAATTGGCGGAACTGGGGAATTTCCTGCAGTCCAAGGAGTACAGCTACTTTATTGCTTCTTGCAGTAGCAATTAAATTATCTATCTTATGTATATAAATAGTCGGCAGCTCGTCGGCAATAATTCCGCTTGGTAAATTGCCTTTGGAATTAATCTGTTTTAATAGTCTATTTAATATGGTAGAATATAATGCAGAATTAATATCCTGTGTATTGGGATCAGACGCTAAGACAATGATTGTAGGGTTTTTTCTGTCAGAAATTTTAAGTTTGACATCATCACCTGAAAATACCCAGAAACTTTCCTTCGTTGCCAATCTGGATAGAAATATCTTAAGTGTTCCGATCTGTCCTTCCAGCTGGTCGAAAGCCCTGTTATCAAAAGCCGATTTAAAAGTTGATAATAGAGAATGCAGCTCTATATTGGTGAAAAGAGTATTGAAAATTTCCTCGTAACCACGGTTCATAAATGAAAGCAGATGCGGTAAGGTCGAAAATCTGCCCTCTTCATATTTTGCAAGAAAAGCGATGCATGATGCTAGAAAATTGATGGCTGACTGGGTGAAAAACTGATCACTTCCACCTCCTGACCCACCACCTTTTTGAAGTGAAGACACCATTGCTTCCGCCATTTCCTGAGCTTCTGCTAATGTAGCGAGATATTCTTTTCTTAAAGGATTGACTCTTTTTGATCTTTCAACTTCATTAAGATTAATTACCGCAAACTCGTGCTTATAGCTCTCGTCATGTTGCCTTTTCAATTGATAATGATAGTACGCTATCTTTCCCAAATCTGGAAATTTATAATCATAAATACAGAGACAAAATCCTTTGCCAATCAATTGCCTGATCGCCGGATTAATAATTCCAAAAGATTTACCACTACCGGGCGTTCCTATTACAAGTGTACCTCTGAATGGATTGATATTAATCCATCCGTGATTCATCCGTTTGTTATAATAAAATAAGTAAGGGATGTTGATTGAAAAGTCATTCGTAATTAATTCCTTGTTTTGATCGAATGATTCTTCTTCAATGTTCCAGCGGTCTTTACCAAGCTTGATTTTCATAATCTTGCTGATGTTGTCAGCACCTAAAAGGGTTATTAAAACACCTACGAATGAAAGTAATGCGTAAACAGCCTGATAGATATTAAAATAGGGAGTAAACTGCGGGATGTCTTTTCTAAATGTATCATCTATAAATGCCAATGAACCAAACATCATCAGTAATCCAACGACTATTGGTAAAAGGATTGATTTTGTAATATTAATATCTTGATTTTTTTTTGGCTTTGTACCAATTGCAATTAGTATGATTAACAGAAGTTCAGCAAGTTTGGCATGGTACGGAGGAAATAGAAATGGCATTTTCGCAAATGATTTCAATAGCTTTGGAAGTATCGGAATCTGAGTACCTCCAAAAAAGATAATGCTGCATTCAATCAAAACCAGCATATAGACTGCTTTCTGAAAGAATCCGTAGATTTTTTGTTGTTCTTTACTTTCCTGCATTGTTTCTCAAATTGAATTATATAAAAAGCAGACAGCCAGGAGTTCCCAGCTGTCTGCTATACTTTAGATGTAAATGAATATTAAAAAGTGTCAGCCTGTAAAATATCTGAGTATTTAATCTCCAGATTAATTGTTCTGCCGCTGATTTGATTTTCGATCAGCCTGATGTTTAGAACCTTGTTATTCGGATAAGTGAATTTCTTAAAAACGAAAATATTTCTGTAAGACTTTTTAAATGTCTTTAAGTCATACAGACGGAATACAGGCTCTATCTCAATAGACTGAACATTCGTGGCTTTGTAAACCTTTTTATCATCGATAGAAAACTTAAGTTTGTCAATATCATAGATGAGATTTGTATTGTTTTTAAAACTAATATCTAGAAATACATAATCACCAAAAGCGTATACATTATTAAGCTGCGATTCGATTCCCAAATCTCTGTTTCTACGTATTTTATTTGCTTCTTTTTTTCTGATAATCTCCACCGAATATTTTCTGAGTTCGGCACTGGACATCTGGTAATCCGGATATTCAAGAGCCTGCATGTCTTCAGGTAAAATTTCAATGTTGGTCATTATAGTCGCACTGCTGTCAACTTTATAGATCAGCTTGTACTGAGCCATAAAGGATTGTCCGACAATGGTAACAATTCCTAATTCCTGATTATCATAATAATAAATCGGAGTTTCCTCTTTTATTCTAATACTGTCGGTAGCGGAATGGCTTTCCTCTTCAAACTGTTGTATTTTAATTCTTACAACATTTTCTGTAGGAAGATCGCCTATAAGGTGTTTCGTACTTAAATCAACAAACTGAATAGGCTGGGGGCTCCTGAAATGAAGATTGACATTACCTGTAATATAGATTTCGGGAAGATTATTTTTATATACTCTCGATAGTACTGTATTCTGAGCGGATGTCTCCGTAGAAACAAGCATCAGCATAAGGATAATAATGAAATTTTTCATAGATTATGGATTGGTGTTTTTCTTATAAATGTTCTTTTTCTTTTTTTCAAGTTCTTTGTTGTCAATGAGGTAAACGAAAGAATTGTATTTAATTTTTGCCTTGTTTTTCCGTATTACGTCCGATATTGTTTTTGAGGTGGATTGATATACTGAGCTAAGCGTCGTGGTAAAAAAATCAGCGCTACCACTGGAAAGATTTTGACCTTGCACAATGTTTTCTCCCATAGATCTTGTCATTTCACGGAATGCCGAACTTGGGACATACAATCCTTCCATGCCATCAACATCATAGATATTGAGACTGATAGGAAGAATCTCGTTCTGATGCATTACCGATACGATGTTAAGGTTCACCCTTTGCAGTGAAAATCCACTGATCAATGCGTAAAGGGGAGTACCTTTCGATATTTTTGCATTTCCGACGTATACATCTTCGAGTAGGCGAATCCTTATTCTGCTTCCTGCAAAGCCCTTAATGTTTTCGTCGATCACAGCTTTGATAAAGTTATTTTCACGTTGTCTGAAGATCGAATTGAATTCTGTGCTTTTCGAGGCTTTTGTTACATCCAATGTAGAATTGAGAAAAAAATCCATCTCTTTCTCATTTTTCTTCATTTTCTCAATGGCTTTGGCTTGATTTTTAAGTTCAGGGTTGTTTGCTTTTTCGATACTATCCATTAACATCATCTGCTCTCTCATCAAGGTCATCTGATCCTTTTTCCAGTCGGAATTTTCAGCACTCCGAGTATCAGCTTTTCCTGAATTGTTTACCCCGTTATTGTCACCATTGAGCATTTTTAACATTTTCATACTTCTGTCGTACTGATCATCCTCACGTTCTTTCGACTGTTTAGCATCCATCGCGTTATAGTAGGACTGTCGATTGGCCTGTCGGGAAAGATTATTCAGACGTTCTTTTTCTCTGACATAATTCATACTGTCAATATGCCTTTTCTGTCGCTCTGAAAGATCATCATCAAATTTTTCAAGACTTTCATGCTCATCACCGAAACCGTCAATCATGGTTCTTCCATCGGTTCTTTTATCAAAGAAATCAGCATAAGCGTCGGCCTTTCCTTTAATTTCAGAGCGTTCTCCAACTTTTCCGAAATCGGTGGAAATGTCTTTACTCTCAGCCAGTTTATTTTTGTCTTTTCCTGAGTTTTCCGTGAATTGAACATAAAAATACCCTATCATTAAAACGAATGGCAGGGCGATGAGGGGAAGAACATATTTAGGTTGTTTTAAATTGAGTTTTTTCATCTTGAATTATTTATATTGTATTTATCGAGGAGATATTTAATTCTCGAACTATCGGAAGAACTCAATATCTTTTTTTTCCGATAGTAATCAAGTTCTTTCAGCGCTTCTCTTATACCCAGAATTTTTTCTGTCTCTGTAAACGGCGAGTTGAATGAGGTAGCAGCATCCTTTAGGACATTTTGCTTTTTCATCGTTTCGTATTCAGGAATGGAAACTTTTTGTATGTAAATCAAGCTTCCAATTGAGAATAGGGTGGACAAAAAAATCAATCCAAACATGAGATAAAATGTTCTCTTCGGCTGACGTTCTGCAAATTGTTCCACACTTTTCCATATGGTTGATGGATTTTTACTGATGATTTTATTTTGCTGTTCCATTATCTAAATTTTTCTTTTACGGAAATGTCCGAGTTATCTAATGTTTTCCATTTTTCGATCAGAACACCATGAGGATTATTGGGAGATCGGGGAAGATCTTGCAAAAAACCTTCAGTGATCAATTTTCTGACGATAAGCTGCGTCTTTCGGTTAATGGTCTGTTTGCCATAGTAAATAAATTTTAAGTTCTGCTCATCGAGTTTAATGCTGTCTGCTTTTATAGTCATCACACTATTGGAAGAAATGATCTGGTTGTAAAATCCCTTTTCCTTCAGATTCATATACTCCTTCATACCACTGTCATCGATCAGATACAATGCTTTTCGTGTCTGAGATTTTATATAATCGTCATCTGCTGAAAGTGTGAAAAATAAAGAATGAAACATATCGACTTGAGCTTTATATTCAACAGGTCTGTTTAGGAGCAAATCGGTCTGCTTGACTAAAACAGGAACCCCGTTATCTAAAATATAGATGGATTTTCTTGCATCTTTTATCTGTTTATATGAGAAAACAAATCCTGCAATAACGACGATGACTGATAAAATTATGCAGCCAATGGAAGTTACTTTATTGATCTTGATTTTTTTTTCAATGTTTTTTACAACTGCCATAATTATCCTTTTAATAATGAAACTCCTTTAGTGGCTATTGCCATTCCTGCTTTTTTCATCTTACTCATGGCTCCTGTATTACCACCGCCCGACGGAATGATATAATTGGCCAGGGTAGGAACACATAATATTCCTACGGCTGTAATTAAAAAACAGACGATGACCAATCCAAATGACATGATCCCACTGCTAGAATAGGTAAGCAGCAAATCCATGTTCTTTATACTGCCGTCTGTATTGATAATCTGATCATATCTCTCAATTTCTGCCTCAAAGGCAAATAGCTGAAGGAGGGTTCCGATTTTTAAAATAATAAATGCCACAAATCCGTAAAGATTGACATTGATGAATCTGGAAACCCATTGAGAAAGAAAACTTGAAAACGCAGGAAAAACTGATAACCCAACCGGTATAGGACCGATAATAATTAAGATGGTCGAAAATATCAGCTGGATAAAAAATATCCCATAGACACATATTCGAAGTATCCATAACCCAATCAATTCCAGCGCGCTCGATATGGCTAATTGTAAACCAACCTGTAATCTGAGATAAAGTTCATAGACAGGACTCATAAGACTTGTTAATCCATCTCCAACCATATCCAGTCCTTCTTCTATTAAAGATTGGTCTCCGGCTTCCTGTTGTTGGATTTCAGCTTGTGCTTTAGCTTGCTCTTCAACAATTCTGTCTACAACCTGCTGCTGTTTTTTAAAACGTACCCATCTTAAAGAATTCAATTCCTGCTGACTCTCAACAAAGCTGCTCTCTGAGACGTCCTGAAGCTTGATTAGAGGAGTACGGAGAATACCGACAAATGATACCCAATTCACAATAACCAGTCCAATGGCGAAGGGTTTTAGCATCGGTACTATTTCCCATTCACGATCTCCGCCTATCATCTGCCATCCTATATTCCCCAGATAGAGTAGTGCGCCTAAACCCGCTACAGCCTGTCCAAATAATATAAATTGTCCATATTCTGCGGTCATAAAGCTGTCGTAAAGCGGTAGGAACTTTTCAGTAAACCAGCCTTCCAATACGCCCTCACCCTGCAGAAAATCCATTGCTTTCTGGTAATATTCATCACTGTGTGTATCCTGTGAGAATGCAAAGCACGGAATGAATAAAAGCATTATTTTCATAATGCTTTTTAAAATCTTTTTTCGTTTCATAATTTTTTTAACTATAAATGCCCCGTCATTACATCCATGAATATCTCTGCATCTCTCCGTTCTTTTGTAATCTTTCCGGGATTTTTTGTTTTGTAACTTTCAAGTTTAACTTCGGCTCTAAACCTGTTCTCTCCCTGCTGGTTTAAGTACGCTAGGTATTTTTTCATTTTTCGCCATTCGATAAGGCAGTCATGGTAGGCAAGAATCCTTTTGCCTCTCGGCATATCTGCACTTTTAGCAAATTTGTATTTGTCCTGAATGACGTTGATCTTTCGCCTGCATTCTCCGATGATGCCGTAATTATTGAATCGTTCCCAGGCTTTCGAAGAAGTAAATCCCCACTGAGATAATGCCGAAGATCCGGTGTCAAAATTATCCAGACTGTTCAGTACATCTTTATAATAAAGCAGATAAAGAGGATCAGCCCCTGAGGTCGCACTGGAATAATGATAGAATTCTTTCAGGTTTTCTTCATATGTTGTCTTTGCTTCTTCCTGAATATCGCTTGTTTTGTCCTGCTGTACCAAGGTTGTTGCATATCTTTGGTTTTGCAATCCCGCCAGTCCTAAAGGTCTGATGTCATTTCCGCCTTTGTAATCACGGTTTCGACTTGGAGCCAGCCAGCCCCATACCATGGCATAGGCATAATTAGTCTGTATGCCCAAAAAGTATTTTGGTTCAGGCTGCCAGTCTCCCCATTGATAAAAGACCTGCCTTTTCTCCTGACCTACAATGTGTTTGTCCTTAACTCTTTTTATGGTCTGTCCCTTTACGAAAGATAAAAGGGGAAGAAATGATAGTATTAATAGTATGTTTTTCATAGATTATAATTTTACCAACCGTTTAAATTCTGGTTATAATTATTAATAATATTTTGGATTAAACCTTTGTCCCGTATATACCAGCTGTTGAAAACACCAATATGACGGAAGTATGGTTTTTTTTCAGCATTCCTCAGGTAATTGATAATGTGAACTGTCCAGCCATTCATAATTTTTATCTCATGCTGTATTTTTGAAAGAATTTTCTGCCGATCGTAGCTGTCCATAAGAAAATCATTTTCTTCATTGAGAACCGATTCGCTTATATTTTCATATGAGTTCATCGCATGCAGATAAAGCTTAGAATAATAATTCATAATCAATACGGCATACTGAGGTTTTTGAGCTGAAAGCTCCAGCATTTTCTCCATGTTTCCAATAAGTTTGGTAAAATCATAGTATATGGCTTCAAGCTGTTTTCCCTGCTTCAGTGCTGAATTGACATTACGAAGCTGATTATATATGTGATTTTTTATGACCACAACCTGCACAGCCTTTTCCTTGATATCATCGTAAGCTTTTCTTTGTTTCTCGTAAGAATTTTGGTAAAGCTTTTCAGAAGCTACTCTTGCAGCCTGGTTGGCCGTTACCTGAGCCTGCAGTTCTAAATTATAATAGAGCTGATAATAGGTTTGTGACTTTGCATTATTCAGTAAAAGCAGAAAAAATACAATTAGAAATGTTTTCATTTTAATAAAGATTTGCATTGTTAATGATATCCTGAATGATTTTCTTGTCCCTGTTCACCCAATTTTGAAGCAGGTTATTACGCAGTTTTATTTTTCTCTTGACATTGATGATTTTCTGAAGGGTAGAGTAGGACTGCTGCCGAAGAGTCTTGATTTCACTTTGAGCAAAATCCAGAAGAATTTTACGTTCGGCCTTTTCCATTTCGTTTATCGTCCCATACGATAAAACTATACCTGCCATCAGCCTGATATACAACTGCAGACTATTTATAAACTCATACTGACCATTGAGTGCGACAGGAATCCAGATTGGGGCATCAGATAATTCAGTATAAATTTTCGACTGTATCTCATAAATCTTATCAATTTCTCTGACGATGTTCACCGATGTCGGAATAGCCTGAACTGCAAACGAAAGGTTGTTAAGCCTTCCACGAATTTTTTCAGTCACATCCCTGTATTTGCTCCATTGTTCCTTATTGGCTGATTCCAGACTTAAATTGGTCAGCTGCTTATTTCTCATTTCTTTCTGCTTCTCATTTTCATCCATTGTTTTTTGAATTTCAGAGTTAATAAGGTAGTAGCAGATATAATTCCCTCCAGTAAGCTGACCTTTAAGTATATTTGAAAAAATCAGAATCAGGAAACAGACTTTAGTTTTTGATAAAGTTTTCATAGTCCCAATGTTCCTGCGTTGTTCAATATTTGCTGAAAAATATGCCTGTCAGTATTGACATACGTCTGAAATGGATTGATAGATTTCCAGAATCCTTTTCTTTTGGCTCTCCTTATCGTCATCTTTACGTTGATCAAATAGACATTCAGCAGACGGGTGTTATTTTCAATATTGTACAGAAGCCTTTTCCGATCTCCTGAAGTTGCAAGATTCAGCTCACCACTTGTCAGCAGATCAGCAACATCAGTATAAATGTCGGTCGCTTTGTTAGTTACCAGCTGTATTGATTTTGTCGCAAATATGCTGTACTCCGGTGCATCCTGCACTTCGTTATATATCCCATCAACATTCGTGATTATTTTGCTAAGGTTGTTGTAAATATTCTGAACTTGAATGCCGTTTTTCAAAGTACCATTTACCTCTTTTAATCCTTTGTACAATTTATTCTGCAGATCGTTGGCCAGAACCATCTGAGTTGAGACAACCGCCTGCGCCTGCTGCAGTTTATTCATCTCGTCGACTGTTTTCTCCTGCTCGCTTTTAATTTGATTGGCATATAAAATCATAGCAGGAGCTGTCAGTACATCTATATAGGGAGTTTGTGTTTTATAAAAACTCATGATAAAGACCATGAGTATGATGCTATATTTTTTCATAAGTCTGATTTTTGCTTTTAATAAATTCCTTTAGCGTTATATCTTGATCTATAAGTAGCCGTTTGATACTTTTGAAGAAATCTTTACTAGGGTTTTGCTTTTTGAATGAATGATAGTATTCGATTAACCCGTTGTCAATAGGTTTTTGGTAAATATTTACCAATGATACCAAGTTTGGTAGACCGTCTTTCAGATGATCAATATCTAGAACAAACTGCTCCAATGCATCCTGATAGTTTCGATATTCATTAACATAGTATTCGAGTGCAGATTTTTCAGGTTTTTCAGTAGTATAAGTCAAATATTGCTGTAGTGAAACTTCATTACCATATACTTCACCTTTGCTGCCCCGTTTAAGATAAAATTCTTTGAACCGGCTTCTACCGCTTTTATTATTTAGATTATTAATGGTGAAAATCTTACTCTGCTCAACCTCATTAAGTGAGAGCAATTTTGCAATCTTATCAAAATTATCGATGAATTTTGTCTGATCGAGAAGTATGAAGGTATCCGAATTATTAATAATACTGTCTTTTACGACAGCATTCCCGATAATATCATCCAGCTCCTGTGTAACAACAACGGCTTCACCCCAGAATTTTCTGACTGTTTTATACAGGTATAAAATATAACTTCCCATTAGTTTACTCGCAATTGCCTTCCAGGCTTCTTCAATAATGAGTGCTTTTCGCCTATCTTTTCTCAGACGCATTTTCTGGATAAACGTATCCATAATAATGAGGGTTACAATAGGAAACAGCTTAGGATTATCTTTAACATTATCAATCTCAAAGACGATAAAGGGCTCATAAAATAATGAGTTGTCTGCATCTTCATTTAAAGTCGTTCCATACCTACCTCCTTTGTAAAAATCAGCCAATACATAAAGGAATGTTCTCAGGTTGAATTCAGCTTCAGAAATTTTGAACTTTTTATTGGAAAGATAAATAGGAAGAAATTTTTCAGAATACTCATAAAAAGTGTTGAAAGAAAGTTCTTCCACGTCTAGCATTTCTTCAAGCTCTACCAGTTTTTTGATGAGTGATTTTCTGAAGGCATTTTCCCACTCCGCACTGTTGATTTTGGGTCTTTCAATTATTTTAGTATTTGAAAGGATCAGTTGGCTTTCATCGTAAGTCTTTCTTTTTTCGGTATTGACCAATGTTTCGTAAGCCTCGTGTATTTTGTCGAATATGGAATCATCAAAATCAGCTTTATCAAGATTTTTATCAGGATGATACTGTACCGCCAATTTTCGAAACGCCTTTTTAATGTCCGAGCTTTCAGCATCCATTGGTATTCCTAAAATTTGATAGTAATTTTCATTTTCACTGTATTGGCTCTCAAATTCATTATAAAGATCATCTTCGTAGATGTTGTATTTACTTAGGTATAGAATCAGCTCACGCGAGGTCTTTTGCTGATACCAATTGGTACCACCTTTGAAAAACTGATGGTAATACGCTAAGAGCAGATTATCAATAATGGATTTTTGTGTGGTGGTCATCGATGAATCTGCACCCTGCCATATCAGAAAAATAAGATTTCCTAGAAACTCAATTTTCTCAATATTAAATTCCGATTGGCTGACTACAAAGGGGTTCATTGTGATTGGCTTCTCTTCGGTGTACTGAATATACTTCCCATTCTTATATTTTGCCGTCCCGCTGTAACTGTCTCCGGTGTCCACAATTACAACATCATAATTGTAGGCTAAATATTGTTCAATGATATTATTCATCAAAAAAGATTTTCCGCTTCCTGACGGTCCAAGAACAAATTTGTTTCGATTATTGATTCTGCCGATCTGCATTGGCAGATCAGCGGTGTCGACCTTTAACGGAACTCCCTGTCTGTCCGTAAATCTCAGGTAAAAACTGGATGGTTCATCTACGGGGTAGCTCTCTTTAAAAAAAAAAGCACAGCGAGGCTTCACTCGTTGTGGTAAACAAATCGTATTCTTTTAGTTCATTGGCATTCCCCGGTAGTGATGCTCGAAACAACTCCAATTGATTGAAAGAATTTTTACTGGAAATTACTCCTTTTTGAAAGAGCTGGTTCTCAATCATCGACTGGATTTTTTCCAAATCCTCAATAGTTGGGCAGCTGGTGACAAGACTGTAATGTGCGTCAACAATAAGCTGACCGTCCTTAGCAATATTATCCAGCAAAATACCTATTTCTTCGGCGCAGATCCTATTCAAAGGTTCATTCTGAAATCCTTCGTGACGATTTTTTTTATTGGCTAAAAATTTAACTCTTTCCGTCTGATCAGGAATGACAATAATTTGGTTGTAAATAATGGTATTGTACAGTTCCAGGTCATTAATAAAAGAAAAATTGTCAACTGCGGTATCTTTGATAGCTCCGTTTCCACCCAACGTTGTGTAAGGGTAAATTTCATTGGGCAGTTCAATATTTTCAACATCTACTAAAGAAATGGTCTTCACATAGGAATTACCAATCTGGAGATTACTGTCAAGTGACCTTATATTGTCAAAAGCTTTTGTTGATCTGCCAAAGTTCATGGAAAGAATAGAGGAGATGTAATACTCAAAATTCTTTTCAAAGAAAAAATGGGGCTCAAAATCATTTTCCTTCAGAAGCATAAAGATTTTTTCTGCTTTGTCTCGCAATTCCTTATACTTTTTATCTGAATATTTGTACTGGTTTTTCTTTTTGCTTTGATCGATCCTGTGGGTAAATACCAGAATGCTATCGATTGTTTTGTAAATTCTTCCCGCAAAATGTTCTGAATATTTTTGCTGTAAATATTCTTCATGTGCTTCCGCCTGGTAGATCTTTTTATCGAAAATGTCCAGCTTCTGAACGATATATCCTTCTCCAATAATACTGATAATATTAAGTAGTATTGAATGATACTTCAGATACAAGGCACGGTCTGCCGAATACTGTGTGACAATATTTTTAATTTGGATGGCAATGATCGGGTTTCCAAATTCACCGATAAGAACATCATAATTAACATTAAATTCTGAACCGTAGTCGTAGCCAATAAATGGCAGACTAAAGCTTTTCTTTTTCATTGTGTGTATTTCCTAACGTTTGTACTTCTGCTTCAGTTTTATTTTTACAGGAATCATAAAAATCTCATTTTTGTTAAGCGTTTTGTTAAAAAGACCTTTGGTTTTCTGTAATCTGAAGACATTCCAAATCAATCCTGCACCAATACCTAAAGCAAGAACTATCCCTATAAAGAATCCTATAACTTTGCTTAGAATGATGCCTAAAACCATTGTGCCGGCAAATGAACCACCGGCATAATAGATATACTTTCCTTTCAGACCTTTAAACACAAGGGGCTTCTTTAGCCCCTTGTATAGAAAGAAACTCTTTTCTTCCATTTCTTATATTCCAAAAAATGCCTGAATTACTGTGGGAACGAGAAGCAGGAAGATACAGGCACCTCCCCAGCCAATCAGTTCTTTATTGACGTCTTGGTCACCATTGTTCCATTTGTTGTAAATTCGGACACCTCCGACAATGCCTACGATCGCACCTATCATTTGAACTAAGTTTGAGACTGGCTCAACGTACTCTTCGATATCCGATGTTGCCGAAGATATAGCTCCGGCGCCTCCTGTCTGAGCAAAAAGTAAATTTGTGCATAATACCAAGATTGCGGAGAACAGCGCTTTTTTAATTTTATGGTGTTTATTAATGCTTGTAATATTATTTTTCATTTGATTTTTAAAATTTTAATTGAACAATAATTGAATTGTTTCATTTGAAACCGTCTGGTAAAAAAAGATTCCAAAGCTCCATAAAGTGCTTTGGAATCGAAACAGATACGGCGTTTTCCGTATCATTGACTGAATGTAATTAAAAAACTAAACTTGATTTGTAAAAACTCTGACCGCTTTCAGAGCCGACAACGATATGTCTTGATGCTTTTTCAAAGAAATTTCGAAACATCTCATCCGAAATAACTGACGGAATTATTTCCTTCTGATGAGGTATTGCCTCCGAATTTTTGCTTCCGATCACTGAACTTAAATTTGAAAGAAATGATTGACGCACTTCTTTTTCATCTTTGCCCTGTTGATTGTCGCCATAGAAGTTTTCAATTTCCCGCTCTTCCTCAAAACGTCGATGGTTAAAAGGTTCGCCGTTTTCTTCGGAGGATAATTCTGTCTCTTCATAATCATAGGAACTTGGTAAGTTTAAATTCTCTACGTCATCTTCATAAATATTTATTATTTCTCCTGGAGTTTCTTCAATAAAGTTCTCAAGGCTGATCAATTCGCCATCATTTTCATTTCTATTTACGATCTGTTTTTTTATAAATAAGTCATAAACTGCAATGCCGGTATAATATAGAATGTATAGTAAACCAGTAATCATTAGGACTTTTCCCATAAATTTTCACTTTTTTAAAATGTTTAAGAAATTTTCATAATCGTCAGATTTTAGAGCGAGATGCACCGCAAAACTTACAAATTCGCTTACAGATATCCCGTCAGCACGAAGGCCCACCAACTTTCTGTAATGATGATCCTGTATCCTTATCATTCTGCTGGTTTTGTCATTACTCTTGTAAGAGTCAACAAATTCATTAATTATGCATAAGGTTTTATCATCAAGTTCGGTTAGATTGGTTGGTTTTTTCTTTGTCCGAGTGTTTTTTGCTGCATCTGCTGTTTTGTGTTTAATGCCCTTTTTCGATAAGACTGCCTCGTCACTCAGAATATTGAGATTCTTTGCTAATTCCTCTTTATCTTCATCGGTCGTATAGCGGTCTAAAATTCCCATAGATGATAAATTAATTCATCGAATGTTTCTTTGACAGCTAACTTTTGTTCATATGTCAGTCCTTTTGTGTTGATGCTAAGCATACATTTTCTGGTTAGAACTGATCCGCCAATTACTTTCCCTATCGTATTGAATTCAGCATCCATTACAGGTTTCAATTCGTAGCTGTCGTCTTTGCGCATATTATTTCTGATGAAATATATTTTTGCCTTGACTTTGATAAGCTTAAGAAGATTGAGAAACAGTACTGTAGACATCATTGTAACACTGGAGTATCCATAAGGAATTATTATGGCATCACTGTATTGTAATACCTGCGTGTAATTATTCTGAATATTTCCGGCGGTATCAAAAAGAATAACCTCCTGACTTTCCTTTAACTGCATTAAAACTTTTTCATTCTGCGTGAGATGAATATTTTCTTCCGAAATTTTCTCTACTTCATAAAGATAATCTGCTTTTAATTCTTTGTCTTCTGACCATTGCCTGTAAAATGAACGCTGAAAATCAAAGTCGATGACATTTACCTTTTTATCGGTAAACATAGAAAGATAGTTGGCAAATGCAATGGCTAAAGTGGTCTTGCCAACTCCGCCCTTCTGATTTGCAAACGTAATAATCATCTCTTTTTTTTCTTTTTTCTTCTTCTATTTTCTAGTTCTTCGCTTGATGGCGGAGAAGCTGCTGAAATATCAAATAGGGAAGTGCGTTTTAACATTTCTTCTAAACTTGATGCTTCTGCAGCTTGCACGCCATTGACAATAGACTGGTGTCCTGGATTTTGAGGATTTAGTAATTGAGATAAATAAAGGTTGTAATAGTAATCTCCGACCAATTCTTTTACGGTAAAGACAACATTGTCAATCTTATTAATGACGAATGCCTCATTTGAGAAACTGACGATCTTTATTTTATCCTGCGAATTATTACTTACTTTCCTTAAGTTTAGGATGTGATCTATTGTTGAATTTCGTGTGTCTTTCCAGATATTATAATTTGTCTTTTTCGATTGTTTCAAAAAAAGCATATAATCCTGGATTTCGCATTTGTACTCTTGTTCCAAATGCTTTTTAAAAACGTTCTTCGTTTCGATTGTCAAATTTGAATTGGCCAGAATGTCAAAGATCTTTTTGTCTAATACTTGGGAGCTGATAATGAATAGGTCACTCATTTTCATTATATCACTGCCTTTGTAAATCGTATTGGTTTTGTGGTCGATGATGGAATAGCCGAAAGGCTGTTTATCATCTTTGAATGAAAGAACAACATCAATCCCAAATTTTTTCTTCAGATGGTATTGAAGCTCTGATTGGTAGGAGGCATGGTTTTTATCCGATACTCTGAAAACCGAGTTGGAAAATACCTCTTTGTATTTTTTGAATAGAGCAAATATCTGTTTTTTTCTTTTCTCGTCAAAACTTTTTTTTGAAAAATTTAAATCATTGACATTTAAAACTTTGATAAAAGCGCCGTTTTTTGTAATATTTAACTTATCATTTTTTTCATAATAGCCGTATCCATTAAGTTCCAGCAGTGTCTTAAACTGATGTAACGTACTATAATTATAATCAATCAATTTTTCTAAATTTTGATGTACGTCAGTACCGTACAACTCTTTAATTGTTTCCTGTAAAGCAGTTTGACTTTTATATTTTTCGAAATCTCTCTCAATACGCTTTGAGCTGTCTTTATTAACCCTTGTACTTACAATATGAATGTGGTTGTTGGCAGTATCATTATGAAAAACAACAATGTACGGTTGTTCACCATAGCCCATTTTATCCATGAATTTATCTGCTGTAAGCGCCAATTGTTCCTTAGAATATTCGCGTCCTTTTGCGGATATTGTAGCGTGAAACTGCGGATTTTTTATTCTTGAATTATTTTTGGAAACTGCTTTCAGATAGTTTTTTATGTCTGGAGCTCCCGAAGAGTGATTAAGATGAGCCGGGAAATTTTTAATTGATAAAAGTTCTCCCTTTCCTTTTTCAATTTTCTTGTCATTATAAATCACACCATTGAACTCACTGGATGATTTGTTTAATATTTTAACAATCATTTTGCAAGTTCAATATAGATTTTTTTGATTATTCTGTTTTGCTCAATTTTCAGACTGTTGAGAATTTCAAGCTTTGAATTATAATCAGATAAAAGGGTAGTGGGTAAGTGCTTGTTGGTGTTGATATGTTTTGCAATCTGATTGATATTATTCTCAATTTTAGAGAATAAATTAACCTGATTTTCGATGAAATTCATGATTTCTTTCCTGTCATTATCAAGTAGCTTTCCTTCGACGCCGCTAATGATATAATCGGAAAGATGAAGGTTGTATTTATTACAGTGATTCAGCCATTTTTCTTTTACTTCGTCATGTAGCCTTAAAGTAATTCGTGCAGTCTTTGATCTGCCTGAGGTTTTTAAATCTTTCATTTGGCAATTTTTTAAAATAGTTAAGGCAATCCTAATTAGGATTCGCACATTTCAATTTGCAAACGAGAAGATTCTTCTCCTGATTAGATCATCAAAATTATGTAAAATTCACTTGAAAATTATAGATTAGTATTTTCGATTTCTATTTACCGTTATTATTTTTTTGCTCTTCTTTCTTTTTTTTGATAAAATCTGTTGGACGCATCCCATTAATTTCATAAAAAAGATCTGAAAAATTCTGACGGGATGCTATACCGCATTTTTCAGCTAATGCTTCAATTGTGTATTTCAAGTAATTTTTATCAGTATTCATTAGATTGGTAATGTAATCAATTCTAAGATTGTTTAGGTAATTTTTAAAATTAACGCCTTTTGATTCGTTGATAAAAGTTGATAAATATGTTGTATTAGTATTGAATTGAGCCGCCAACTGATTTAATGTTAATCCTATTTGAGTATATTCTTGTCTATCCTCAAATGATTTTATTTTTAATAGTAAATCTTGGTAAATCTCCTTACTAATTATCGATGTCTTCTCATCCTCGTAAATGGTATCGGGACTATGTTGATGTAGCATTTTTTCAAGCTGACGATTGTCAAGCTTTATCTGCAGTATCCTGTAATTCAGCATGATCTTCTTATTCTTCCTATATTTAAAAATGTATAGTGTGATAAAAAGCAGCGAAAGACATATAAAAAATATTACCATTAAGGAAGTGAGAAGATTTCTCTTCTCTAAAGCTTCTTTGTTATCTAACAATCGCTTCGTGTCGTATTCTTTGTGAATTCTTGAGGTCAAATAGTAAAACTCTTTTCCTAATAAGCTGTCAACTGATAAGAGCTGTTTAGTGTAGTACAGCTCTTTCTTTGTGTTGTTCAGGTTATTAAAATGGTTTATTAAAATTTCGTAGCTATCACGTGTCTCCGGTAAAACAAAATTTTTATGAACGAAAATTGAATCTACCATCTCAAAATAATGGAGTGCTTTTTCCTTATCAGAATGATAGTAGCTCTTTCCTAAGTAAGAGTAAATTAATGATGCAGTCGCAAAATCATCTACCTTCAATATTTTTGGTAAAGATTTATTTAAGATATCGATTGCATGCTTATAATTTTGACGGTTATATGCTGAAATGCCTTTGCACTTTAAAAAATAACTCTTTTCCAAAGAAAATTCATCAATCCCCTCAATTTCTTTTAGCCCAACATTTATTAAACTATCAGCAGCAGCAAAATTTTTTAGATTTCTCTGACAGATTATTAACTGGTGAAGAGAGTTAAAATATCCCCTTTTATTATTGAAAACTTCATTTGGATGAAGTTGTTTAACTGATTCATTATTAAAAAATTTAATGCATTCTTCGAAATTTTCTTTAGATTCTGAATAATAGCCTAGGTAGCTTTTGACGACTCCCATATGATAGACGACCTTATATTTCAAATACTCGTCTTTAGTATTTTTTAAATAGTTATAAGCTTTTAAATATTCATCTAAAGCCGGATCAAATTTTTTATAGTTAAAGTAATAGATAATCCCTTTTCCCAAATAAGCTAAACCTATCAAATCTTTATCTCGTGATTTTAAAGCGGCATAGATCATACTATCGGAATATACTAATTTTTGCTTTTCATTTTTAGTAAAGAAAACGGCATCCCGATATCCTTGGGTTAAATGTTCAAAATCATTTTCATTTTTCGATTTTTGAATATAAGTCTTTACATAAGGAATTGCTCTTTTATCATTTTTAGGAAGATTCTCATAATTTTTTCGGATAATCTCATATTCGCTCATCTTCTGCGCATTTAACAGCAGAAAAAAGGGGAATAATATCAAAATGAATGAAAATCCTTTAAGCATGGTTAGTAGGCTTCAATTAAGAACCGCCAAATTTATGTAAAATCTCCATAAAACAGGGCTTTTCCCAATATTCTATTAAGATATTTAATTATTATTAAAAACAATTGATAATGAAGCGGTTTCATTGTTTTTTGTTGTCGTGCTTTATAAAACACGACGTCGTGCTTTGTAAAGCACACCCACATATGCTTGTTTGGACGGTCTTTTCGACAATACCTTTGACTCCAAGAATTCTGAGAAAAACCGGCCGGGATAATCCTTAATAAATTTTACTATTATGAAAAAAGTTATCCCATTTTTAATTCTTATTGTGGGTTTATGTGCGCAAAGTTGCAGACAAGTTGATGAGCAAGTAGATAATGATTTTGCACTATCTAGAGTTGCAAAGGAAAGTAATAAAACATCTGATTCAACTAGAATGAAAATTGAATTAGAAAAAGATCCCCCTGTAAAGGATGGTCAAGATTGGAAACACTAAATGAAATGATATAAAGATTCCCTATACCTCAAAAATATAATATCCAGCCAACGACGTTAGATCGGGTATAGGGAAATCTTTCAAAAATTGACGAAGAAGATAATAATGAAAGGGCAGATTTTGATTTTAAAGTTTTTTAATAAATTTTTTAGCCATGAAAAAATCAGTCTTCCTTCAAGTGCCGCTAATAACGGCCTGTTTTTTTATTCTTTTATTCTGCTACGCTAGCGCAAGCAAAATAATGGATTTTGGAAATTTCCAGGTTCAGATCGCACAATCACCACTTTTAAGTGCTTATGCTGGATTTATTTCTTATGCAACAATAATTGTTGAGCTTCTTATTGTAGTTACTCTTATAGTTCCCAAATTTCGATTAATTGGGCTTTATAGCTCTATGGGAATTATGATAGCCTTTACAATCTATATTTATCTTATCCTAAATTTTAGCGACTTTGTTCCCTGTTCTTGCGGCGGGATACTTGAGAAAATGGATTGGACAGAACATCTATTATTTAATCTTGGATGTATTTTACTTTCTTTTATTTCCGTAATTCTAGTTGAGGTTATTAATAGACAAAAATTCATCATCTATTTTGTGAAAATTTTTGTAGTCTTTGTCGCGAGTACTTCTCTTGTTGTTTATCTATTTTATTCTTCAGAATACATTATAAAAAAAGAGAATAATTTTGTTAGAAGATTTCTAATACATCCAGTACTAGAAGATAAATCAATAGATTTAAAGCTGGATTCATACTATATTGCAGGCTCAGATAGTAAAAAAATATATCTTGGAAATATAACAGCTCCATTATTATTTTCTGAAATTAATTATGATTTATCAAATTTAAGCCAACAAAGGATAGAGCTGGATGAGAAAGACTATTCCTTTAAAAATCTATGGCTTCAGACCTTTAAAAACGATTATTTTCTTTACGATGGAAGTGTCCCAATAATTTACAGAGGTAAAATTGGTGACCAATATGCAGAAACAATAAGTTATCAGAACGCATACTTTACTCAATTATCCGTTTTAGATTCGGCTAGATTTGCACTAAGAACGCAGAGTAAAAGTACACAGCAATACACTTTGGGTAGCCTTGATTTAAATCGAAATCCAAAAGTTGTATTGAATCCAGATATTCTTCAAAAACAAATTGACGGAGTATTTGACAGTGACGGAAAATTGTTGCTCAACCAAAATTTTAAAAATCTTATATACATATATAATTACAGAAATGAATATATGATCATGGATGAGGATCTTGAATTGAAATCTCGCTTAAAAACAATTGACACCATAAGCCGAGCTAGATTTAATGTGGTTAAAATTCCAGACGGTCGACATAAAATGAATGTTCCAAGTTTAAAAAACAATCAAAATCCTACAACTAATCAAAACCTCCTTTTTGTGGAATCAAAGCTTATTGGCAAGTATGAGTCTAAGAAAGCATGGAAGAAAAATTCAATCATTGATATCTACAGGATTGACCGACAGGAATATGTAGGAAGCTTTTATATTCCTAAAAAGGATGATAAAGCGCTAACACAGATGTATGCAACCGACATGTATCTTTTTGTTTTAATTGACAAAGAATTGAAAAGATACAAGTTTACTAGACTGATTCTTAATTTATATGAAAAGGGGAATGCCGAAAACCTAAAATAGAGTAGGCAATAATTCAAATTTCTTTAATATGAAAAAATTAATGATTCCTGTAGTCACAGTATTACTTGGCACAGGCGCAGCATTTGCAACTAGTGCTGCAAAAAGCAATTCAGCAAAAGCAATTGTTGACGCTTACAGAATTGATGCCGTTACTGGCGAATGTCTAAACGCACAACAACAGTGTAACACAGTGGGCACAGCCCCATGTGTTTGGTCGGGCGACAGCAGTTCGTCTTTGCACGAGAAAATTTCGGACAACCCGACAATGTGCGGAGAGGAACTTTTCAGACTGCAGTAAAAAAGGGATGCTATAAAGCATCCTTTTTCATTTGTTTGTTAATCCAATCTATGTTTGTTTTATCTTTTAAAAAATAATCCCACCATTCTAATGTTCGATAATAAAGATCTTTTCTATCCTCTGAATTAAAACTTGGATTATGCCCCTGATTTGGATAAAACAGAGCTATAACATCTTTATTATTCCTTTTTAACCCAATATAAAATTCCATGACCTGATCCCATTTTATGTTTTCGTCTTTTTTACCAGCCCATAAAAGAATGGGCGCATTCACTTTCTCAACATTATAAATGGGGTTGTTGTCAAAGTACAATTTTTTGTTTTCACTGAAAGGAAATTTCAATTCATATTGTCCATTTTCATATTGCCAGTAAAATGGGCTGTGGAAATTATAATTGTAAGAAAAATAGGAACGTACAATATCACTATTACCAGCACCAGATAAATACGCTGCAAAACGGTTTGAATGTGTAGCAATAAAGTTTGTCTCATATCCCCCATGGGAATGCCCTGTTAATCCGATTTTCGACTGATCAATATACGGTCTGTTCTGAATTGTATCCAATGCTTTATTGACGCAGTCTAATGCTGAAAGACCTGTTCCTTTTGGACCAAATACAATATCGGGTAAATAAACGAAATAGCCTTGGTCAAGTAAAGTTCTCAAATCAAAAGAAGCAGGATTATTATAGCCTATAATATCATATTGATTTGCCGAATCATTCTGAATTTGATAAATTCTTACAATCATAGGATATTTTTTTTTAGGCTCAAAGTTAGTTGGGTAATATAAAATACCCTTCAACTTCTGATAATCCGAATTAATATAATTTATTATTTCAATTTTAAGATTCTTTACTGCAGCATCTCGATTTTCATTGGTTAAAAGAATTATTGGTTCTTTTTTATGATCATCAACGTAATATAAAGACATCGGTTTGTTGTAATTTTCTAATGTATAAGCAAAAAAATTTGCGTTTCTGTTGTAGTAGAAATCTCTAATATAATTTTCTGAGGATTTTATTATTGATTTTAAATCTTTATTTACAATGGTATAATATGACGTTTTGTTTTCTTCGTCATCTCTGACTTTTATTAAAACTGAATTATCATTCTTTAGGTACGATCTGTAAATCTTGAAATAGCTCCCAATTAATGGTAGACTCTCTTTATTCAAAATTTTAACTTTTTTACTTAGATTTTCGCTAATTTTGATCAGTCTATCCTTCTGAATATTATAAACGAAAATACCTTTTTGAGAATCAAAGTAAATTAATGACGCGTCTTTACTAAAAACAGGATTTTGCAGACTGTGATCTTGAATATATCCTTTTTTCATCGTAGAAAGATTACATAACACCCATTTATCCTGCAAGTCTCTGTAAATACTAAATTCTCCATCTTTGGATAGAGTGAAATATGCACTTTTTACAATATCAAAGGGTTTGGCTGTATTATTCTGAGTATCTAAAATCTGTAAATCAATATTTTGATTATCTACTGTATAATTTTGAAGTTTTCCTCTTTTAAAAGCGAAAAGATATTTATCACTGCCAGATAAAAAAATCTTTTTCGAATCTTTATTATCAATTGCGCTTACATGATTATTGTTTGTAATTATCCAATATTTGTCAATTGGATCAAAACCAGTGTCATGCTTGCTTAAATCACCATCATTTCCATACCATATTTCGACATTTTTGTTTTTTGGTATCTTCGTTTGGCCATTTACAAAATACTTTCCTTCTTCATTCATTTCACTAACTACAATGTAATCTCCAGTATCTATATCTTGTAAAATTGGTTTTGAGATATTGCCAGATTTGATATCTAATAAAACTAAACTTTCCGTTTTATCAGTACTGTTTTGTTCAATTATATAAAGTGTTTTCTTTGAATCACTTATTTCAATTCTCTTGATAAGCACAGGGCTCTCGTAGATCTTTTTTTTATTTTGGGAAGAAGTGTCGTAGATTTCGTATTTATTTTCACCCTTTCTTACGACAAAAATTTTACTTACATTATCTTTCGTAATATTGACTACACTATCTATTTCGTAGTATGATGCCCCTTTGTTATTATAGACAGACAATTTATCGGCAGTGTTTAGTAATGCAAAAGTTCCTGTGTCTGAAGACGCAAAAACTCTTTTAATATTGTCAAAAACCTTCTGTCTTCTATCATTCAGACTAACTAAGACAGCTTTATCTTTTGCCAATGCTACCACAGCTTCTTCTTGTAAAAAAATTGGAATATCTAAGGTTTTCGTTAACAGATGAGGTTTTTGAATTTTATTCTTTGTTGAAAAAATTTCAATAGTATCTTTGTTAATATCATAATGTTTTCCTGCTATAACCCAGTTTCCCTTTGGAGACATCGCAAGAATTTTTATTCGATATTGCTGAGCCATTTTTTTTTCTAATGTGCCTCTCAACGTTTGACCTTGACAAAAAGAAATCCCTACAAGTAACAGTAAAATTATTATATTTTTAAATGATCTCATTAGTAACCTGGATTTTGGGGATTTAAATTTGAATTTAGTTCAAGATCTTTTTGAGGAATTGGCCACAGTTGATGATTAGTCTGCCAATTAGGTTTTGAGGAAATAAGAGAATTTAAATTGTTATTCCTTTTGAGATCAAAGAAACGATGCCCCATCTCTGTAAAGAATTCTCTACGGTTCTCACTTGCGATTTCAGTAATTAAATCAGACTGTGAAATGCCTGAAGTTACCGCCGAAAGTCCAGCACGTTGTCTTGTAGCATTTAAATATAGCAGTGCTTCATTGAGTTTGTTTTGTTTTGCCAAGCTTTCGGATAATAGTAGGTAAACTTCTTCAAGCCTGAAAACAATGGAGTACTCTGTGGTATTATTTGAGCGATTTTTATATTTATCGGCTCTATACCAAGTGTTTGCGCCCACAGTAATTACTGCCATCCAGTTCGATTTTCTGAAATCCGATGATGCAAAGGAGGACATAAGAGATGTCGATAGTGCGTAGCTCGAAGGTGCTGCACCTGTGAAATAATATAAACTTGCCTCTTTTGTTGCATCTCCTGAATTTTTAGGTTTTAATTGCCACAAAATATGTTTTCCTGACTTTTGAAAGACTTTAGCAATGTCAGTTTCGAAAGTATAAAGAGAACTTTGAGCTATTGATTTTAATTTAGCTTCCGCATCGGCTGGTCTCTGCTCTGCAAAATATACCTTTGCCATCATCAGTTCTGCAACTTTACGATTGACAAAAATTCTTTCGGAGTTACTGTATTCGTCTGCTAATAATATATAACATTCGTTCAAATCGTTTTCAAGTCGAACAAGAACATCATCAGAACTCAATTTTGATGAGGTGTTGTTAGCAGTGTAATCAGTTGTAGTTAAATAAGGAATATCTCCATATATTTGCTGTAAATAGAAATATAAAATACAGCGTATCAGTAATGCTTCACCTTTCATTCTTCTTTTGTCTGTGTTTGAAATTCCTGATGATTTTTCAAGACCTTCTAAGATAGAATTGGAGAAATAGATTTGTTGATATGTATTTGACCACAGTGAATAAACTGCAGCATTGCTGGAAATGAGTTGATTTTGTGAAATTTCATAGATTCCATTTGTTGCGGTAGTTGCATAACAAGTGAGATCATCTGTATAATTGCTCAAAAATAATCCCATCTTATCACCTGCCAGTAGAGAATTATCTCGTAAACTCGAATATAATGCCGATAATGCGGAATTTGCTGTTTGAGTGTCCTGAAAAACATTGTTTTTATCAATTTGATTTTCCGGTACATCAACTTCCAGCATCTCTTCACAAGAAATCAGATTGAGTAGTAATAGTGAGAATAATAATATAGTAATGTTTGTAATTGTTTTCATTTCAAATTTTTTAAAGATTGAACTGTAACCCAAAAGAGTATGTTTTCAGAGGTGGCAGATAGCCCAGTGCTAAAAACTCAGGATCAACACCAAAATATTTGGTTACCGTGAGAAGATTTTGTCCTTGAATGTATATTTTGACATTTCTGAAGACGCTGTTTTTTAATGGAATCTGATATCCCAATTGTACATTTTTTAATCTGATAAATGATGCGTCCGACACTGATGCTGTACTGTTTTGAAAAAATGTGTGAAGCGTGTTTACTCCGGAAGTATATGGCATATATGTACCAGTAGGGTTGTCCGTTGACCAGACATCTAAAACTTCGACTGGCTGATTATTCATACTGCCAGGAACAGTTATAATACTGTTGTAATTTCTGTTTTTTTGCTTAACGAACTGAAACAAAAATGAAACGTCCCAATTTTTATATCTGAAACTGTTCGACCACCCACCGAAGAACTTTACACTTATGTCCTGAGCAACTTTGTTATCTTCAGGTGAAGATATCTTTCCATCTCCATTGAAATCAGTAAAACTGTATTTTCCTGTTTTAGGATCGATACCTTCAAGTTGATACAATTTGATAATTGAAGTAGATTGCCCAATGATAAATTGATTGGCATACGTTGAACCTTCCAGTCCCGGAAATGAAACTAATTTGTTTGTTGGAAAACTAATGTTGAAATTAGTATCCCATTTAAGAGACCCTGTTTTTAGTGGCTGAGCTGCCAACTCAAATTCCCATCCTTTGTTTTCGACCGTAGCATCAAGATTTGCCAATACACTTGTAAAGCCAGTGATTGAAGGCAGCTGGTAGCCCACCAATTGATTTGAAGAAAGATTTCTATACCAAGCTGTCGTAATATTAATATGGTCTTTGAAGAGCCCAAGTTCTAAAGCAACTTCTAGCTTTTTAGTTTTTTCCCAACTATAGTTACCATTATAGAGTCTTGACGGAATCAATCCTGTAACTGAATTATAGATATATGATGATGAGACAGTATAAGTATCTAAATATTGATAGTCTCCAATGTTGTCACTACCTGCAGTACCATAACTTCCGCGAAGCTTTCCAAAACTTAACCATTCTAGATTTTCGGCAAATTTTTCTTTTTTAAATAACCAAGCTCCTCCAACTGCTGCAAAATTGGCAAACTTTTTATTTGGACCAAAGCGACTGCTTCCATCACGTCTGCCAGTCAGATTAATTATATATTTATTTAAATATTGATAATTAAGCCTCCCAAAAAATGCGGCGTATCTGTATTCATTTGTGATTTGGTCTGAAACTGTTTTTGTTCTTGCAGCACCGATATTTGTTATAAAAGCATTACTTTCAAAGCCTACACCTACAATTGACCCTTGTTCGTTTGTCTCTCTTTGAAATGTTCCTCCCGCCAAAGCATCGATTTTATGATGTTCAGATTGGTAATTCCAGTTAATTTGTGGTTCAATGATGAAAGAAAATCTGTCCTGATTATTCTTAGATGCTGTCGAAGTTGCGCTTGACTGACCCGCAGCATAAGCCGGATTATAAATTGTATTGGGCTGTAACGAAAGTTCTTCAAATGTCTGGTAGTTAAATCCACCATTAAGCTTTAGCAATAAGTTTTTATAAACCTCATACTGTGTTGTAATACTATTAAGAAATTGCTTGTTTTCATTTGTATAGGTGCTATTGTAGGCTGCCACAGGATTGGCAAATGTATTATTCTGCCAGTTTAATCCACCTTCAGAATTGTAAAGCTCAGGTGCATTTGGAACTAAATTGTACGCCTGCCTCGTAATATCTGTTCTAATGACATTGTTTTTCTGAATTGAAAAACTATTGGCAATATTCATCTGAAATTTATTGTCTGCAGATCGATGCGAGATATGGCTGGAAATGTTTTTGCTTTTGTATTTAAAGTCTTCCCCAAAAACAGTGGTCTGCTCATTATTTGAAAGGCTCAATAAAAAATTGGTTGTTTCTCCACCGCCATTTAATGATAATTGTGTGTTTGACAAAGCTGCTGTGTTCCCAACTAATTTATCCGGCCAGTTTGTATATCTATCTTGATTCCAAGTTCCATTGATATCATAAGCCGTTGCAGGATAAGTACTGATTCCATCATTTTCAAATGCTTTTTTTCTCATAGATAAATATTCTGATGTATTAATCAAATTGAGATTAGAAATCACTGTACTTAATCCATAGGATGTATTAAAATTTAAATTCAGTCGTTTTGACTTTCCTCTTTTAGTAGTTACCAAAACAACACCATTAGCACCACGGGAGCCATATATTGCTGTTGCATCAGCATCTTTTAAAATTTCAATTTTTTCAATGTCGTTTGGATTGATGCTGTTGAGAGGATTAAGACTTCTTCCGGGTAGAATAACAGTCGAATAGAGTGATGTCATTTCTCCACCCATCGGAACACCATCGATCACATAAAGTGGCTGATTTCCATCAATTGTGCTGTTGTCCTTGTTTCTTAAACTGTTTCTACCTCTTATTTGAATATCATAACCACCTCCGGGAACTCCTGAATTTTGAGTGATAGTAACACCCGCAAGTCGTCCCTGAACACTAGATAGAACATTAGTCACAGGCTGATTTTCTATATCCTTCGCTGAAACTTTTGCAATACTACCGGTACTTTCTTTCTCTTTTACTTTATAATATCCGGCATTGACAACAACTTCTTCAATGCCCTGTACTTTCTGATCTAATGAAAGATTAATAACAGCTTTACCATTTACGGTAATTCTTTTTTCTGCATACTCAGGATGTCGGAAAATTATGATGGGATTTTCACCGTTTATTTGTAAGATGTAAAATCCTTTCGAATTGGTCTGTGTAACTTGATCACTGCCTTCCTGAGATACATTGACTCCAGAAAGTGGTGTCTGATTCTCGCCGACAGTAACTGTTCCGGTCACTGTCTTGGTTTGTGCTTTTGCATTACTGCATAATGCAGTTAACAAAAAGACAATACCAATGCTTCCTATTTTAGAATAGGATTTTTTCATAGTTTTGTATGGGTTTTTTGATTAAACTCCTTGATAAACCTAGCTCTTTCCTGAAGTCTGCAAACTGAATAGGGAAGGGCTTTCTTATTTATAAGGATTATTTTTTATTTCATTTTTTAGTTATTATTACTTCTGGATTCAGGTATTTGAAAACAAAACTTTCTTAGTGCCTTTTGGATAGGGGATAGTCGTTAGTTAACCGCAAGGCACCTAAAAGCCATTTAATATGAATGAAATTGTGTCCCGAGAAAGCTTTAAAAGCCGCAATGAGTTGTACACCTCATTGTATCATATAATCTGATACTATTTTTGGAAGGTGCTTAGAAGTAGAAAAGCGAACAGCATTGGAAAAAGACGGCGTGGAACTCTACATTATCCAATTCGGGGTACTGGTATACCTTGTATACAGATAAGAGAGCCCACGCCTAGGTCGTGAGCTTCCTGCTTATCGTCTCGTATACTAAAATTACCAGTTTTCGAATTGAGATTCTAAGCAATAGCTTCTATTATTCTTTGAAGTATCGCAAAATTACATATTCTGTAACTTATTTTACAAATATAGTAATTTTATTTATTGTATGGTAATATATTACCACGAATTTTCAAATCAAAAATCCAAAATTGCCCATAAATACATTATTTATGGATAGCAAAGAAGTCTTAAGATTATTTATGCTTGAGTTTTCAGAAAATTTGAAAAAGATTCGAGCTACAAAATATAACTCAATGGATGAGGTTGCGCAGAATTCAAATTTCGATTCAAGCAATTACAATAAATTTGAAAATGGAAAGGGCAATCCAACTATAGAAACGATGTTGAAAATGTCATCAGCTTTTGGTATTACCCCAAAAGAACTTTTTGACTTTGATTTCGATATTAATAAATATAAGATTGACGAATAAAAAAATCCTAACTAATTTGTTAGGATTTCTTTTACTTATTAATTTCCTGATAATACCGATCAGAGCATTGATCAAGAACTTCTTCTGTTTCTTTTAATTCTTTTTTAGTTGAGTAAACCCAGACTGAAAGTCCAACTATTACCAATGTTGCTACAATACTGTAGATTTTTATTGCTTTCATATTTATGCTTTTTGTAAATATATGAAATTTATCGCATCGGAGGAGGTGGTAATGACTTGCTTGGAAGATAATTATCAATTTGGTTCTGTGTAATGATTTCTTTTTCTACTTTTTTGAAATCTATAGGAGATGCTTCAGTTCTTTGAGATTCGTCCTGCAAATAAATTTTGTCTTCCAGCGAATCTATTACCTTCTTAAAATCAGAATCCATAAAAGGTAAAATAAAACATATTTTGTCTTCCTTTCCATTTACCTTAAAACTTAAGTAATTTCTACTGCCTGCATAACCTTGATTTGCATCCAGCGCTTTTTTTATTACATATTTATCCAAATTTTTATCTGATAAGCTATTGATTTCATCAAGTTCACTCTGGCTTAATTTATATTGATAATATACTTTATCTCTTTCTCTATCAAGATAAACATTTAGAACTCCATCTTTGTCCAAAGTGGTATAAGCACTAATGGACAGTTCGTTGTTTGATTTTATATCATAGCTTACGAGCTTAAAATCAGTAACCTTTTTTTGACAGCTAACAAATATAATTTGTATTAGTAGCAAGAAAAGAAGTTTTGTTTTCATAGTTATTTTATTGTTGATGATTGAAATTAATTAAAAGTTATAAGATTATACATCCAACAAACTTTCATCATACCAAATATCCTCGTAGCCGTTACTATCTATTAAAAAACGATTACCAGCCGGAAGCCCGAGATATTGAATTATAAAAGAAGCATCTTCCAACAAATGATAGGCGTGAGAAGGCTGAAAAAAATCATCTGCATAAGAAAACTCACCTGACCAAATATACCAACCAGTTAAACCTTTTGTTCGGGGATGTCTAAGTCCATTTATTTGAATGTTGGGATTAAAATTTCGACCCAATGCAATTACGGTATTTAACTCTACTACATCAGAAATTTGAGAATTCTTTTCACAAATTTTCAATTGGTCTTGTAAATAATCTTGAGTATCCATTCTTTTTGAGATTCTATAATTATTTTATATAAATGTTAGATTTCCTTTTTTCCACTCGTCTAAAGTAATTTCAGCTGTTGAACCAATTATTCCCGATTGCTTTATTATTTCTTTTAAAACTTTGACCGCTTTCTTTTCATCAAGATGTAAGATATAACAGGCAGACCATAATCGCGGACCTTTATGCTGATGGTTTAAAAACTGAAATAAACTTTCTATTGAATTTTGGTTTTTAAGAAATGAAGCTGCATTCATTACCTTCTCGTAATTTTTATTTCCTACTTTAAAATTACCATTTTCTGTAGATTCTACTTGAATAATTGAAGCCTCCTCAAACATTTTTAATGCAGTTTCAATGTCTACTATTTTCTTCATAATCTCATAATAATAGTTCTAATTTTCCTTCTTTCCACAAATGAAGAGTCGCAGAGGCTGTCATTTTTACTTTCGAATTTGTAGATAATTTTTTTAGGATGTTCTCAGCTATATCAGGTTTTGATTTTAAAGTAAAAATGGCCGCCCACAATTTTACATATTCGTCAGGATTATCCAACATTTCACTAAAAAGCTCTTCTTCACGTTGCTCCTTTGCATGGTTATAAAGGTTATGTAATTCTTTGTGAAGTTTATTTGCTTTTTTATAATCTCCGTTTACATAAAGTACTCCGTGTTGAACTGAATGTTGTAAAAATTTCTCTTCTATTTCTGTTCTGCTTATTTCCAATCTTTTAGTCAAAAATATTATAAGACATTTTCAATAATGTCATTGGGATTAATACTCGATATTTTCTTCGATAATTTTAACCGACTTTCCTTCGAGATAATACTTATAAACTAATTCAAACCAATCCTTACCATTTGATGTATTGTAAATAATAATAACATCGCCGATTTCTTTAATTTTAGCATCTACGCAAACTGCTCCAAACTCAGTGTTACCCTCATTAAAATCTTCTATAATAGTACTAATTAAAAAATTTTTCATTTGATCCGATGTAAGGTTTTCGTCATATGCGCCAAGATCAATCCATTCATTATTTTTAAATATTAAACCAAATGGAGCAAACTCTTTAAATTCATTTAAAAATGCTTGAGCAGTTTTGACAACTTGTTTTATGCCTGTAATATATTTGTCTTCCATAATATTTTAATTAAATACAACCTGGTATTCCTGCACAAGGATCTTTTTTTACTGGGACAGGTTTAATTTTTGGAGCTGGGTTGTTATTTACTCTAATGTTATCTGTTTTTGCAGGAGCTGGTCCTGTTAGGTTATAAGGTTGAATTTCAATCCCTGAATCTTTTAAAGGATTTGATAAATTTGCATCCTTGTTTATCCTCAAAATTAGCCTTTTTCCATCAACTAAATTGTCCTGAAATCTTAATTGTCTTGTAAGAGATTGATTTTTTACATTTTTTATTTCCACAGGATTTCCTTCTTTGGTGAATCCATCAGGTCTCGTTCCTCCTGTTTTACCTGTTTTCGAATCTGTTGCTTCAAAATTTTTAGTATTCTTTGTAACATTTTGTCCTTCTTCATTCATTCTGTTTATTTGCTCTGGTTCCATCTGCCTACCTCTGTTAAAATGTTCCTGAGATTTTGTAGTTGCTTCACTAGTTTTTGTCATTGTTTCAACAACAGGATTAGGCCTCACATTTGAGCCACCTTCAAAGATTGGCATAAATCTCACTAATCCACTTATACCAAAAAGACAACATTGTTCTGATTCTTCAACTGCATCTTCGGTAGACCTTCCATCCGGATCAATAAATCGCAATGGATTGTTCATTGCGTAGTTATATGGTGACCAACGTCTGTATTCTTCGCTTAGTGGATCAGGAGAAAACCAGCGACCTGCAGTATCAAGATATGGTTGTGAGTCAGCATTTTCTATGTTGATATCTAATAATTCAACAATTTCATTGGTTCTTGCATTGTAACGGACTGATCCAATGCTTACAATACTGTCTAAGTCGTGAGCTTCTAAATATTTACCTTTGCTTAATGTAGCAATTTTAGGATAGAAGCCATATTTCTTAAAAGGATTTCCTGCTTCAATGTTTTGTCTTCTCCGCTCTGCTTCGGCTGGTGTTAAAGTATCCCTCGTTTTTAGAACTTCGTCCATATAAGGACGCAATCTTTCTTCTTTGGTAAGTTTTACGGGATTTACGTAAATCTTTTCAGGATTGTTTGAAACATTCTTTTCTACTTGAGCATTGAGAAAAACTGCGATTATCAAAAAGAATACATAAAATAGTTTTTTCATTTTCGTGGTTATTTGAAGTTGTTTTTTAATTTTTTATTTTCATATTTATTTCTTTCTGTTTTCAGAGATACAAGCCAATCCAAATACATTCCTTCAGGCATTTGTCTGTAACCAAGCTTGTAAAGCGTACTGTATTCCTGAACCATCAGATCATATATTTCTTTTGCTTTCGGATTTTCTAAAGCCAGTTTGATATTATTTGAAGACCCACTCTTTAGATCTTGTCTATCCATTAATTTTTGAAATCTGGCTTTATACGTTTCAGCTTTTAGAATGCGTGCTTTTGCGAAATTTGGATAAACTTCGAGAGCTTTATTGAGGACTTTTAGGAGAAATTCGCCATCGTTGGAAGGAAAGCTTCTGTTGTAAGCTTGTGCTAGATCAAATAGGCATAATGCTAAACTTTCTTTGTTATCCAAAGCTTTCATAAACATACCGTTTCTGATGGCGTCCAGATGGATATATCCAGATGCCATTAACCAACCATCTTCAGGGAAAATTCCACTCGTCAATTCGGTATTAAACCATCCTAAAGACTTTACATTATGCTTGATGTAGACGTGATTAGGGGCTAAAGCCAGATTGGCATCAACTCCCAATTCTTCAGCAAGGATTTTGTACAAATAGGGCATCGAGTTGCAATTTCCTTTTTTTGTTGCAAGTAATTTGGAAACAAAGAGATTGGGTAAATCATCGTGACCAAAGACGTCGGTAAAATCGTAAGAGAAAGGTTTGTATTGAATGGTAGAGTCTTTCACAATCACTGGTATCGGTTGGCAGATGATCGAGTAAAGAGCCGCATATTTGCTGACTTTATCTTTATCATTTCCCTGATAGGTCAGTTCTCTGCTTTTAACTATTTGCTCTGCAAATGATTTCAGGAATTTGAGTTCATTATTAATCGCTATCGTGTCAATCTTTCCCTGGTAATAAGACTGCTCAACACTTAAGACAGCTTTCTTAAAACTATACTTTTCCTTGCCACTTAGCATATTGTCAATGTGTGCATAGGCCTCCTCGTAAAATTGATTACGCTGAGCTTTGACAGTAATAACCATTGAGACTATTACAAGCAAAGCAAATTGCATTGATTTTCTAAAATATTGATTTTTCATCTTGATGTTTTTATGTTAGAAGAGGTTTAGGTTTATTTTTTTCCTCCTCTCTTTTTTTCTCTTTTGCTTTTCTACGCTCTTCCTCCAATTTCTTTTGTTCTTCTTCCTTCTTTTTTCTCTGTTTTTCTAAATTGGTAAGACGAATTTTCTCGGCAAGCTCTTCGCTCCTTTGTTTGTTGGCTTCACGGTTCATATTGCTCAACCATTCTGAATAAGCTCCATCTGGCATAAATTTGAATCCGAGCTGGTCGATATTGTTGAACTGCATCTTTGTTTCTTTTAAAAGTTCCAGACCTTTCGGGAAATATTTTATATTTTCAAGTTCTGCAGGATTTTCTACATTTTGAATTCCTAATTCTGCTGCTACATATTCAAATCGCGCCTGCTGATACATTGATTTAAGTAAATTAGCATACATATTATTGGGATAAAGTTCAAGAGATTTATCCAATGCTTTTCCGACAAATTCATCCATTCCGTACTTATGAATATAGCCATTGGCTAAGTCTGCATATAACAATGACATAAGCTGTTTTTTACTTAAACTATTCATATAGACATCATTCAGTAAGGCTTCGGAGCCAATGTAACCGGATTCTAAAATCATAGCATTTGTACTAAGGATTCCATTAGTCAATTCTATATTCTGCCATTGATTATCATCGTCTTTGAAACGGATATACGTATGATTGGGAGCCATAGCCAATGAAGCATCTGCCCCGATTGATTCTGCTACCATCAAATAAAGTAGAGGCATTGAGTGACATTGTCCTTTTCCTGTTTTTAGTAATTTGGAAACAAACATTTTGTTCCATTCTTTCTTTCCCATAAAATCATCAAAATCATATTTGTAATTCTTTGAGAAATGCTTAAACAAAGCAATGTTTTTCAGAGTATTATCGACTGGGGTCACCTTTCCGGATTTCATTTTTTGCAAAACCTGAGAAGCTATTTTTGAAATGTTGGCTTTGAAATTAGAATAGTGTAGCTTCCTTTCAGAATAAGCATTTTCAACAATGAAATTCGCTTCAGCTAATGAATAATTGCTTTGATCTAAATTATTAAGTTGAGACAAGGCATCATAATAGAAGTTAGTTCCTGAATTAGCTGATAGTGATGGCAGATTATAACCGGAAATTTCTAGATTATTTACTTTTTGTTCAAACTGTTTTTGCTCTTTCTCTCGATTTTCTTTCTCTACGATTTTAAAATCGTTTTGCTGCATTTCCCAGTTTCTTCTTTCAATTTCTGACTTTCTTGAAGAATTATTAACTGAGGGAATGGATACCGTATTTTTTGACGTAGAATTGTTTCTGAAAGATATTTCAGAATAATTTTGAATTGGGGAAGTCGATGCACTTGGTCCTGTCGGCAGATTTGGAATCTGAGCGGATAATCCTGTACTAAAATACAGCAGTATAATAGAAATTGTACTGTTTCGCATAATTTGTGTTTTGTTTTTTTATTGCAATATTACTGGATGTCATTTTAAATTGATACCGTAGTATTACGGTGATTCCGTCCAATATTACTTCAGGGATTTTCATTATATTTTTAGTTTTTGGTTGTAGTTTTTGGGCATAAAAAAAGAGCGTGAATTAACTGACACTCTAAACTCAGGATACTGGTATAATCCCTCTAAGAAATGCAGCAAAACACGCCCCAGAAGGGCGAATCTTGCAGTTACATTTTCTTAGAATTCTTATAGTACCAGTATTTGAGTTTAGAAAATAACTGCTTAACGCAATGTTTTTATATGTATTTAAGATTTATTTATTCTTATACTTTTTTTATTTTTTGTTTACCACAAATATATTAAGAATACTTCATGGAGCAAAGTCTTAAGTGGATCAAAAAAATCCGAAGGACTGACAATTACATTAATACTATCTGGTTAGTGGTACAACAACTGTTTCTTCCTGAGTTGATATTGAATATCCAAATATTTTATTTTCTTTTTCATCTTTTATAAAATAGTAATTAGAAGTCTTATAAAGATAGAACCTTGTACTACTTTCCTCCGTAAGAATTGGTTGCTCCGAGTGTTGCTTTAAGTATATTGTAAATTTTGGTTTTTCTTTTAATATATACTTTGCTTCCTGTGCAGCGGTTGCGTACATATAGATAAATGCGAATGCTAAATGCATCCAAAATCCAAGATTTCGACTTTCAAAAAAGTAAACATAGCTGGAAATAGTGATAATTGTTATAAAAACAATATTTACTGGCGTAGCAAATTTGTACATATTGATTAGTACACCGAAACCACAAATTAATAATACGATAATTACAATTAATGTAATTATTGATAAACCTTTGCTTCTTGACTTTAAGTCAGTCAGCAACAAACAGACGATTCCTGGTGAGAATAACACTCCAATTAAAATCATTAACATTAGGTTTTCATATAGTACAGCAATTGCGTCCGACAGATTGAAATATCGATAGTAGCTAATTCCTAATAAATCAAAATAATGCCACAAATAAAATAATCCAAGTGCAGGCAATATAGCTGTTAATTCGGCAATTTTCACAAACGGCTTATCCTCTACTGGAATGTATTTTTTATTCAACTTATGATTAATAATTCTTAATTTTCGGATTAATCTTTGTCTGTTCATGTTTATTTCGTTTTAAAATTGTTTTGTATTTGTAATTTATTAGTTTAAAAGTAGAAATATTTTAATTTTAATAACATTAAGTTAGTTCGTAATTTGGATATGAAAATTTCTCTATTTTGAGAACTTATATTTGTATATTTACCTCATAACCAAAAAACTAATAAAACATGAAAACAATTATTCTGGGATTGTTTATGCTTTTCAGCATGATCACTTTTTTACATTCACAAACTAGCAGCTACAGACTCAAATTTCGTTATCACATTTCTAAAGAAAAATTGAAAGATTTAAATGATCAAGGGTATGTGATTACTGACGGTACTACGACTAATTACAGTTTTTGTCCTGCCTTAAATAAATCTTTTAAATGTTTAGTAACCAATAAGGATGGAGAATTATTTATTGACCCTTGGCAAATAGAGCATGATAAAGGAGGCTCTGATGCTAAAGGCGCAGTAGATCCCTGTTACGGTCAGGAAAGAATTATTAATGCAGCTACTCCTAATAAACTTAAACTTGTGAAATTGAGTAGAGATAAAGTGGGCGATCCTACAAGAAGCATTACTCTGCATTACCAGACCGTTATTGTCGGAATTAACGCTATAGGTGTAAAAGTTAGACCTTCAGTTGTCGACTATAATAATAATCAGTACTCTGCTAATGTCGTAACTGGGAATATTAATTTGGGTTTTTCTGTTGGATATTCATGGGGTTGGACAACTTTTTCACACAGGTCAAGTACCAGCTGGTCGGTAACTCCCGGAGCTTCATTCGGATTCTCATCAGCAAGCTTGGGAAAAGAACCGCTGAAGAAAAAAGTTGTTACTACTTATAATCCAAGTAATCTTGTTCTTTCTCCTTCAGCAGGTTTAACGATTGCAAGAAATGATATAGGAATTATTTTTAGTTATGGATATGATTTTATGACAGGAAGTAATGCAGATGCTTGGGCATATCAAGGAAAAAGATTCTTTGGATTAGGTATTGCAGCTGGACTAAAATTGTAAAAAAATTCTTTAATACTGTAACAAATCTATAACTAAACCTTAAAGATTATCAACCTAGATAATAATAAAATAAAAATATAAATCTTACAGAAGATCAACTGGAAACAGTTGCAAAAATTGTTAACCAAGAAATTAAAGATTACGCGGGGGTCTTGCATGAAGTCATTTGCGGAAAAGATCTGGATGATACTCGATTTAATGAGCTGAAAAAGCTTGTCTACACGGATGTAAATGTTTGGAGAAACAACTAAAAACAATTTTTTATATTAGTTTAATGAAAAATATTTTTACAAAAGATGAGCTGAATAGCTTTATGCAGTATTTCCAAATTATGATTCGTGATCTAGTTATCTGCACTTCAAATATTGACGAGATTATTGAGCAAAATAATGAAAGCAGAGAAAAAATTGCTCCTTTTAGTTATTTTTTAGGGCATTATGTAGCACTAGCTTATTCCTTTGCAACACTAACATTGTCTAAACTGTTTGTTCAGGATGAAAAACGCAGCCTGAAAAAATTGATGAATAAGTTAGAAAACAGCGATTTTGACGAAGAACTCAAAGAGATGCTGACTAAAAATCGTAAGCTTTCTGAAAATGGTAGTGAAGGTGAATATGACTATCTGTTTAAACATAAAGCAGATATTAAAAATGCTATTGCTATTTCCAGAGAAGAGATTAATCAGGCGGAGTTTTTGGTTGAGAAAATTAAAGCAAGACGAGACTCTTATTATGCTCACTTCGATCCTGATAAACTTGGTGAGATAGAAGTTGAAAGCCTCGCTGAAATAAAGCAACTTTCTGATATTGCGGAGGGAATCTATAACCGCTTTAATTCTGGATTTAATAATTCCACTTTTATGTTTACAAACCTTTGGAATATGAAAGATTTATTTGCCATAATTAATGACCATCATGACGAACAGGTTAAAAAAAGAAATGACTTAGATAAAGAATAACCAAATTATTGTAAAAACTAAAAACTAAAAACTAATTACTATGAGTGATATTTTATATTACCCTTATATCAATGTACCGGATAATGACTGGACTATAAGAACTCTTCTTTATTACAAGGATATTGCTGCGATTGTACCTCAGGAATATCTTTGGCAACCAGAACGGAATTATGACCCGTTTATGATGGAGCTTGTTAGAATGTCTCTGATAGTTCCTATAAATCCTATTGAGATATTTGATGAACCTTGGGAAGTAACAAAACCTTTCGTTACCGAGATTGAGAAGAATAAAAATTCACTTGAAAAAGCACAAAATCGATTCTATAATAGTCAAAGGAATTTAGTGCATTCTCAGAAGTTTTCTTCTGCCAGAATACACGCTGATAAGTTTGATGATAATGTCTTCTATAGTCTTGAAAATTTAGGGCTTGCCAGTAGAGCAGAGGGAAATTGGTATGCAGTGGAAACAAAAACGGCAGATCAATTAATGAAGTTCGTAGCTACCATAATTGGAGCTAAGACGAACAGAATTCCTATGACTGATAATTTAAGGTCAAGGTTTTACAGTATTAAAAATCTAAAAAACCAAAAAAAAAGGCAGACGATTTTAGAAAGTTTGATCCCATTTCCACAAAATATAAAGTTAGATAAAATGTTGCGCTTCAAGGAGAAGCATGGTGATCTGTTAGATGCTTTTACAAGCAGAGTTGAATTACTTGTGCTTGATCCCACAGTAATAGAGGGGACAGATTTATTTAACGAAAAGATCAGAGAATTGGTGATTAGAAAAGGTGAGCTAACCGCAAAAATGGGAGAGAGTCAAATAGGAAATATTATTTTCGGATCAGTATGTGGGATTATTGGTGCCACGCAAGGAATTGTAGCCACCGGAGATTTAAAATCTATGCTTTGGGGATTACCAGGATTTGCAAATGCTGTATATTCCGCGATGAAAATTGAAAAAACGGAAAATGTCTTTGACCAATCAGGAATGAAATATCTTGCTTTAGTAGACAAAAAACTCAGATAACTTTCGTATTTGAAGTAAAGCGGATTGAAATAAATAAAATATAAAAATTAAAAAACTATCTATGGAATTTGACGAAAAGATTGAACTAGTATCGAAATTACTAAATTTTGCATCTTCTAATAATAATCACGGTGATCTGGAAGATGTTAGAAACATAACAATGGATGCTATTGCATCAAGCATTCAAAATTACCTGATTGCTCTTAAATTATCGACACACTTAAGTGATATTAAATATCTTCAAGAAAATATTTGGGAAGGATTTGTAGAAAATGATCTGGTTGATCTAGATCATAATTTTAATGGATTCATTAAAGATGCCTTTTATAATGCTCTGTTTATTTCCATTGAAACCAACTTTAGAGCTATAGCAAAGCACTTTGAGGCAAGGGCTAATACAATTAATAAAACTTCTATAAAGGAGACTTTTGAAAAGTTATTAAGTATGATTTCCTTTTTTGCAGGTATTACAGCTTATGAAAGAGATGTGATTATCTATTTTTTCTATTTGCGAAATACAATGCACAATTTTGGAATTCACACTAAGCCGAATCATAGTTTAGAAATTGAAGATAACACTTCCGTAATAAATAAGTCAAAAGTTAAATTAGAATTGATTCAAAACCAACCTAATAATATTACTGGTAAAGAACAACTTCTTCTAATTGAGCAGGTAATTAAAGTTATAATAAGATTCAATTCTCTAATTCCGACCGCTGAAAGAGTAAAACATCCATTGGCTGATTTTGATTATAATGGATAGCTCCTAAAATAATTTCTTATTTTAACTTTTTTTAACATTTGGCACGTATTTCGATTACATGATCATGTCAAAACTAGCCCAACATCGACGTTAAAAGTAGTAGGCACTAAAACAAATTAAAATAATGAGTAATTCAAACAAAAACTGGCCAAGTAAAACAGGAAATCCTTCTGGAGGAAATAGGGGAAACAATCCTGCTAAAACTTCAAGTGGAGGAAGTAGTAAGCCTTCTACACCTAAAAAATAACTCTGTTTAAAACATTCTAAAGTCTGAATATCTATTCAGGCTTTTTTTGTAAATTTATAAAAAACTAATAATTTACGTTATGCAACATTCCATTATTGAATTCTTGAGAAGAAATAATTTAAAAATTGATCAGGATTTCAATTGTTTTTGCTCAGTTATCAAGAAACATGATTCTATAAAGCAAGTAGAGAAAAGCCCATTCAGAATCATTTTCCAAGAAAAGTCAGTCGTTCTTTTAAGGATTAATGCTCCAAAGCCAAAAGAATATCGTTTTGGGTACGAACATATTATAGATCATTCTTTGCATGGTAATAAACTTAGACTCTCAGTAAAAGATTGGTTCTACGATAATATGTACTTTGAATTTGACTTTCTATTTATTTTTAATAAATATATTCTTGATCCCTTTAGTGTAAAAAAAGCTGATTTTGAAACTGTTGTTGGTAAAGAATTATATGTAGTTTATTCAACTTCTTGGTATGACGATAAGAAAGAAATGGAAGGTGTTTTAACAAGAGTTGGTGATTTGAGAATATATATTGATGATATTAATAATCAAAAACAAGAAATTGAAATCTTTGATCTTGCATATTTCTTTGCGAGACTTTAGCAAACTAAGTCATTCACTCTAAATCTAAGAGTCACTTTCCCAGTGATTCTAAAAGTTATTTTCTTAAAATCCAAAACTAATTGCCACTTCATGAGAGAAGAATTTAATGAATTAAATGTACCGGATGGTCATTACCTTAAAATTGCAAAAAATTCCGGAAATATTTATTTTGATGAATTTATTGAATCTGTTTCAAAAATTAAACAGTTTATATCCAATAGAGATTTCAAGGATCTCTGGGGAAATAAGTTACAGCTAAAAAAAGCAAAATTTGACGAAAAAGCTTATATTCAAAGTGCCTGTGAGCTGGCAGTTGCAAATTATTTTTGTGAGAAAAATGGTTTCAGGGTCGAAGCTAAAGTAAACCCTAAAAATCAAAAAGATGTAGACGTTAAATTTCAGTCTAACAATTTCACATACAATATTGAAGTAAAATGTGCGGCTTTTACTAATAGAGAGAAGGTACAAAATACAGAATCTTTCAAATATCAAACTTATGGTCGACTTGACAATAGGCTAGACATAATGTCAATACTTTCCAATGCGATAGATGAAGGTTTAATAAAGCAAGGTAAATCTCTGAAAGAACATTCTGAGTTAAAAAGTATGGATAATAATCTTAAAGATTTTCTGATTAACGCGCACGAAAAATTTAATGATTTATCAAAAGAAAATGAGATCAATATTTTATTAATATGCTGTGGTGATAGAGAGGATATGCAGAGCTGGGTAGGTTATCTTAACGGCCCCGAAGGTCTGTTTACTAATGGTTCTTTTTGCGACCCTGCTGATTACAATAATGTAGACTTAGTGATTTTAACTAACTTATATTACAAGCACAAAGATTTCTATAATAAAAATATTGAGAATTCCTGGAACTTGAATGAAACCTTAAATCTAAGTATTATAAATCCTTACTGTAGATTACGTAAACCAAAAGGGATTGAAAATTTTGATAGTGAAATGATTAATTATAATTCAGAGATTAATCAATTTAAAGTGCCTGGACTAGCACCAGAAGTCCTGAAGGATGCCAGAAAAGTTGTGCATTTTGTAATCGACTATCTCGAAATACAAGAAGGCAAATATTTGTTTGATAAAAAGAGTAGTAATTGATATTCTCTTTGTTATCTCGACCTTTATAAGTGATCAACATAAAGTTCTTAAAGCTAAAAACATTAAAATTAAAAAATAAATTATGTCATTTTTTCCTCCGCTTTCAATTGCAGATGCAATCGATAAAATAGATTACAATCAATATTTACTTCCTGCAATTCAACGAGATTTTGTTTGGTCATCTGGAAAAATAGAGATGTTATTTGACTCACTTATGCAACAATATCCAATTGGTTCAATGTTGCTTTGGAGAGTTGAAGGTAATAACACACAAAACCAACGATTTTATGGGATCTTAAAAAAATATAGAGAAAGATTCCTCAATAGATCAGAAGAAGTTGATACAAAAAAACTTCCTAGCTTCGAAGTCGTTTTAGACGGGCAGCAGCGCCTTACTGCACTTTATCTGGGGTTGAAAGGTTCTTATGCTTATCACGAATATAATCTGGCTTGGAAAGATAATGAACACTCTATTCCTACAAGATATCTTTATTTAAATCTTAAATATAAAAAGGATTCTAGCAAGGACTTAAACGATAGTGACGATGATAGAAAATATGAATTCTTGTTTTTAAAACCTTCAGAAGCAAAAAATGAAGATGGAAATAAATGGTTCAAAGTCGGAGATATTTTGGGTATTCGCGGAATGGCACAGCTGAATTCTTATTGTAAGAAACACGAAATAGAAGATCAGGATGCTCAGGAGATATTGAGTCGGCTTCACGATATTGTTCATCTTGAGAAACTTATTCACTACTATCTTGAAAAAGGTTCTGATTTTACCAGAGCATTAGATATTTTTATACGAATAAATTCAGGCGGTATTAACTTAAGTTATTCGGATTTAGTAATGTCAACAACTATTTCAGGTTGGATGATTCTAGATGCCCGCAAAGAAATTAATGGATTAGTTGATGAAATTGTAAAGGAATACGGCTTTGCCGTAAACAAAGATTTGATTTTGCGTACCTATCTGATTTTGTACAACGATGATATTAAATTTAGAGTAACCAATTTCAGTATTAAGAATGCTAAAGATTTTGAAAGTAAATGGGAAAATATTAGGAAAGCAATTAAAGAAGTCTTTCAACTTATTGTAGACTTTGGATATGCTCCAAAAACACTGACATCATTAAATGCTGTTCTTCCGATTATATATTATTTATACAAAACTGATAAAGTAAAAGATTTTCATAAGAAAGTTGCATATAAAGATGATAGAGCAATTATTAAAAAATGGCTTCATGTTGTTTTGCTACATCAAATATTTGGCGGGCAAGCTGAAGGTGTATTAAAAGCTATCAGAGATACTTTGAAAAAAGAAATTGCTAAGTCTCCGGCAGTTTTCCCTGCTGCCGCTATTGCAAAGAGGCTTTCTAAAACCAATAAAAGTATAAACGTCGATAAAGAGTTTGTAGAAAATCTTTTATATACTCAGAAAGAAAATAGATACGCTTTTCCCATACTCGCATTACTTTATCCTAACTTAAAATATAAGGATGGAGATTTTAATCTTGATCATTGTCATCCGATATCAAATTTCAATGAAAAAAAGCTAAAATTAAATAATATCCAATTGACTGATTCTAATAGAGAATACTTTACAGATCCGGAGTATTTTAATTCCATTATTAATCTCCAAATGTTAGATGGTAATGAAAACAAGTCAAAAGGTGCAAAGCAACTTGCAGATTGGGTTTCTACAAATAAAATTAATAAGAAAAAGTACTATTTTCCCAATGATTTAAATTTTTCATCATTTGATAAATTTGCAAAACAGCGTCAAGTTATTTTGACAGTAAAACTAATGGAGGAACTTAAATTCTAATTTTTTTTGTTTAGTTAACAGTTTGATAATCTTATTTTTTAATAAAATGTACACTATGATATTAGAGATTAATGAATCCAGAAAGTTTATTTTTATAAGTACTAAAAATAATGTGACTTATCAATTTACTTCTAGATGTACTTATATGTTTAATGAGACATATAACGGTTTTACTTATGTATTTGAAGTGTATGAAGAGTCAAAGGAAAGTGATGATTCTTTTAGTCTCATTTTATTAGAGATGGAAAATGAAACTGATTTAAAAGTAGTTGACTTATATCCTGACAGTAGTAAGTACTATTTGGGGAAAGGAATTTCGATCAGCCTTCTTCTAAAGTGTAGAGAAATTTTTGGAAAGAGGATAATTTCCAGTAGTAATTTGAAAAAATCTGATAATTATTGTGAGTGGAATACGCCAGAAGCAATTGATAAAGTTTGGAATCCTTTGGTAAAATCAGGGAAGGCTATATATGATCAAGATGAAGACCTATATGTTGTAATTTGATGTGAAATACGATGGATGAATTAAACAGTCTTGATTGGAAGATTTATGAATCTCTGACAAAATATATTTATGATACTTTAAAAAAAGAATATCATATTCCAGTGGAGGGTTATGGGCAGAATTGTAAAATAAAAGGTAATTCAGGGGTTATGCATCAAATTGATGTGCTGACCGCTGAGTTTGATGGTTGCCAAACTTACAAAACGGCTATCGAATGTAAATACTGGAAAAAAAAAGTAACTAAAGATACAGTTATGAAGCTTCTTTCTATCATCAATGATACCGATATACAAAGAGGAATTATTGTGTCAAGGAATGGATTTACTCGGGATGCACAAATGTTTGCAGAACATCATAATATAAAGATAGTGCAGCTGAGAGAATCTGAAAATAATGATAATGAACAGAAGGAAGTTGAATTTGGAATTTTAGATTTATTTTTCAAGATCAATGTGAGCAGACCAGAGGTCACAAGAATAGTTGTTAAAACAAATGACGATAATGAAATTATACTTCCTGAAACACAGCAATATTTGGTTTATATTGAAAATAAAGATGGCACAAAAATAAGATTGTATGATTCTGTAATGGTTTTTAAAAAAAATCTACACACTCAAAAACCTTTTGAAATGGTTTTGAAATCTTACGATTTTACAGATCATAGACTGTTTTTTAATGGAAATTATCAAAAGATAAAAAGCATTACCTACACAGGTTTACTAACTATTATTAATAAGGACCATCAAAAAACATTTTCTCTAGTGGATAAAGTATGGATGATTATGAACCAAATCTTTGAACAAAAGACATTTCTTATAACCCAGCTTGGTATTGTTGTGAATAAAGAAGATTTGTCATAAATACTATTTATGTTCTTAGTAATACGGTTTCCCGTAATGTCAATTTAGTTTTCAAATCTATCTTTGACAAAATTAAAAAATGAAAGCTATTTACAGTTTATTACTTTTAGTATTAATATTATCGTGTTCTAACCCAGTCCAGCGAAATACAATAAAATTTTCAAAGCTGGAGTATGGAGAAAAATGGCCATTTTCAGTTGATGAAGTTGAAGTTTATTGTTCTGGATATAAAGAAATTTACTGCAAGGCCAGCAATGGAAAGACATATGCTTTAAATGGAACTGCTAAAGGTGTTTCACATAATAATGCTGCTATCAGTAAAGTTGATGAAATATGGTTGGATGATCCCAAATGGGCTGGATTAAAAATTTCATACGGAGATTTTATCACTAAAGGTCTGGAACTTTGTGAAAATAAATAACAAGAATACTAAAGAATCAGTTTATCTTTTTTCTTGGTAATCCAATTTCATGTTCCTGTGGATAGGGATTTCGGTGAGTCATACTAACGTCTTCCCGTAGACTTCTTTCCATTTCTTTAGATTTTTCATCATCCATCGAATATCGCGGATCGGCAATCAAAGGCATTTTTGCCATTTTAGTAATGGTAATAGTAGGAAAATGATAATCTACTTCAACAGTTCCTAATAAAAGGTAGACTCCTCCTTCCTTAAAGGGAAATTGTTTTAAACTGTCGGGAAAATGTGCCGTGTCAAAATACTCACCTTCAGCATCGATCCATGTTCCGAAATACATATCGTCTTTCTTTCCAGGATGATTTCTCATCTTGATAGGAACGTGTTTCCTGGAAATTAAATATGCCAGCATTTTAACCTGTTTTTTATGATACTTCAAGAGATCTTTAACCAAAACGTGACCTCTGTATTTAGTCTTGAGTAAATCAAAGATCGAATAGGAAACTGGAAATCCTAAAATTTCAATTTCATCAAAAGCGTCTTCAAAAGGGTTTCTATCTATTGTCGGTAGCTTATAATCTTTTTGAGGTTCCTCAAATAATGATATGATCTTGCTTTTATATTGATTCTTTGAAAGTAGGAATCTTGCTTCAATTAAAAGTTCGTGTTTCTGCTTTCCGGTAAATCTGAAAGCCCCGACAAAAATTAATATCTGTAAAGTTTCAATACCAATGTTGACTCTTTTTATAAAATCTTCTAATGATCCGTAATCGCCGTTTTCTTTCCTTTCTTCCGGGATATTTACTTTGATAGAAGCTTCAAGTTTTTCAATATGCATTAGACCTAAGTACACATCTGTTCCATATAATGTTGTATGAAATTCGCTTAGGTTAATGCAGGGGTTATGAATTTTAGCACCTGACATCTTCGCCTCGTGTACATAAACTTCTGTTCGGTAAAAACCACCGCCATTATTAATAGCAGATACCATAAATTCGATAGGGTAATAGGCTTTCAGAAACAGACTCTGATAGCTCTCCACGGCATAAGAAGCAGAGTGTGCTTTACAAAAGGAGTAGCCGGCAAAAGATTCAATCTGTCGATATACTTCCTGAGAAAGCTGCTCAGGATGTCCTTTCCTTTTGCAGGATTCAAAGAAATCATCTTTTAATTTTTGTAAAGCTGAAAGTGATCGTCCTTTACCACTCATAGCTCTTCGAAGAACATCTCCATTAGCTGCAGAAACTCCACCAAAGTGCATCGCAATTTTAATGACATCTTCTTGATAAACCATAATGCCATAGGTTTCGCCTAATTCTTTTTCAAATACATCGTGGAAGTATTCAAATTGACCGGGATGATTGTGTCGGAAAATGTACTCCCGCATCATTCCACTCTGTGCAACTCCTGGACGAATAATTGATGATGCAGCAACCAATACTTTGTAATTATCACATTTTAATCTTCTCAAAAGTCCACGCATAGCTGGAGATTCAATGTAGAAACAACCAATGGTCTTTCCAATGCTCAAAAATTCATTGCACTTGACTTCATCCTTAGAGATTCTGGTATCTTCAATATCTACATTGATTCCCTTTTTTTCTTTAATTAGATTAACGGTATCTTTAATCGTTCCCAATCCTCTTTGTGAAAGAATGTCAAACTTTTCCAGACCAATATCCTCAGCTGTATGCATATCAAACTGAACAATTGGAAATTCTTTTGGAGGAAATTCTAAAACTGAATAATTTGTAATAGGTTCTTCGGAAATAAGAATCCCACAAGAATGCATACTTCTTTGATTGGGAAATCCAACTAACAACTGTTCATACTTATAAATCTCTTGAACAATTGAATTTTGATCGTGTAGTTCTCTCGGTTTTTTTGAAAGCTGATCTAGTTCATCTTTCGGCAGTCCAAAGACTTTTCCCAGTTCTCTGAATCTCGATTTTCTCTTGAACTCCACATTAGTTCCACAAAAAGCAACGTGATTTTTTCCATATTTATCAAAAATGTATTCCAAAATAGTGTCACGATTCTTCCAACTCCAATCGATGTCGAAGTCGGGAGGACTTTTACGGTTTAAGTTTAGAAAACGCTCAAAGTACAAATCTAGCTCTAGAGGACATATGTCGGAAATGCCTAAACAATAAGCTATAATACTGTTAGCGCCACTTCCTCTTCCGACGTGCATAAAACCCATACGCTTACTGTATTGAATAATATCCCAAGTAATCAAGAAGTAGCCGCAAAAATTAAGTTGATGAATAACTGTTAATTCTTTTTCAGCTCTCTCAATAGCCTGTCTGTTATTATCAGGATATCTATGAGATAAACCTTCATAAGCAAGCTGGGATAACAATTTAAAGTCATTTTCCTTGCTGTCAGTATAATATTTTTTATTCTTCGGGGTTTTAAATTCAAAATCAAAACTGCATTGACTGACGATAAATTTCGTGTTTTCAACGATTTCTGGGTAATGCTTAAACTGATCGAGAAGAGTTTTCTTACTCATAAACAACTCATCTTTTCTACAATAATCTTTTTCAGCCAGTTTTGTAAAAAGAATATTACCATCTATGGCTCGTAATATTTTATGAAGTTCGTATTCGTCATCAGTCTTAAACGTTACCGGATGAAGGATAACCATTTTATGAGTGAGGGATTTGAATTCAGAATTGATTAAAAGGTTTAACTCATCTTGTCTGATTCCGATAAACTCGTGTTCCAATAATATATCAGGTTTATTTTGTAAAGTATAAATCACAAAGCAGTTTTCTAATTGAGGATTAGATTTTGGAATTTCAATATTTTCACAATTATAATCGGTCAAAAGCCTGTTGACTTCAGCTATTCCTTTCGGGTTCTTCGCTAAGCATATATAATACTGCTCATTTTCAACTCTGACATCAACGCCTACAATAGGTTTAATGCCTTTATCTTCACACAGTTTATAAAACTGATAGATTCCCGTTACGGTATTGATATCAGTTAGCGCAAGAACTTTCAGCTTATAATCCATAGCCAGATCAACTAATTCTTCAACAGAAATAGTCCCATAACGAAGGCTATGATAGGTATGACAATTGAGGAACATAATTTTATTTATTGAGTCAAAAAACCGGAAGCCCTTCCAAGGCTTTTAGCACCAAAACGGTCTTTCATTTTATCCATGGTCTGATATAATGAGATCAGCTCTTCGGTATCTTCAAAAAGATTCATCTGATGGCTTCCGTGAACCAGTCCTGTAAACTTGACACCTACAAGACGAATTCTCATTCTTCGGGTATAAACTTTCTTGAAGAGTTCCAGAATATATTTCAGCAATGTGTGGTCTGCTGAGGTATAAGCCACCTTACATTGTTTAGTCTCTGTATCAAAGTTGGCATATCTTATTCTTACTGATACCGTTGAGGTCAGCCATTTTTCCTGTCTTAACTGGTAGCATAACTGTTCAACCATTCCGGAAAGAATACTTCTGATATTCGGAATATCGATGGTGTCTTCGGAAAAAGTTGTTTCAGTTGATATGGATTTACGCTCTGAATATTGAATCACAGGATTTAAATCAATGCCATTGGCTTTTTTCCATAACTCAGTTCCATTTTTTCCAATTACTTCCTGAAGCACATCCACTGGCATTTTAGCAAGTGTTTCAATCTTTCTTACACCTAATCTTGAAAGGAGTTCAAAGGTCACATCACCAACCATAGGAATCTTTCTGACGGATAAAGGATTTAAAAAAGGCTGTATTGCGAGCGGTTTTAATTCTAATTTACCGGCTGGCTTTGCTTCACCTGTTCCAATCTTTGAAACTGTTTTATTGGTAGACAATGCAAAACTAATAGGTAGACCTGTATTTTTCTTTACCGCTTCCGCAATTTCGGTTGTCCATTGATAGCAGCCGAAGAACTTATCCATGCCCGACAGATCAAGATAGAACTCGTCTACACTTGCTTTTTCCATAACAGGAACTTTTTCCTGAATGATTTCAGTCACCAAATGTGACATTTTGGAATAATACTCCATATCACCTTTGATAACCTGCGCTTCGGGACATAAGCGTAAAGCCATTCGCAAAGGCATCGCAGAACGAACCCCAAATTTCCTGGCTTCATAGGAACAAGATGCTACTACACCACGATCTCCGCCACCTATGATCACGGGCTGATTCTCCAATACAGAGTCTCTCAGCCGTTCACAGGAAACAAAGAATGTATCCAGATCCATATGTGCAATCGCTCGTTCCATTTGACAAAATTATCACGATTTGTAGCAAAAAATTGTATATTTGTTGCTATAATTTATAGCAATGTCAATTTTATCAGAAAACATGCGGTATTTAAGAGGTAAGCTCAATCTGTCTCAACAAAAGGTTGCCGATGATCTTTTAATTACCCGAGGCCGATATAGTAAGTATGAAGATGATGCCGCAGCGCCACCCCTTGATATTTTAGTGAAAATTTCAAGATATTATAATATCAGCATCGATTTACTTTTGACCATCAACGTCAGCAAATATTCGATTGATGAGATTATGGAGCTCCCTGACAATAGGATTGTTCTGCCTATCAGGGTTGATCAGGATGGAAACGATCAGATTGAGATTATTCCACAAAAAGCCTCTATGGGTTATCTGAACGGTTATGGAGATCCGGAATACATAGAAAGTTTGGAAACGATATCCTTACCTTTTTTAAAAGGTGGGAAGTTTAGAGCGTTTCCAGCGGACGGAGATTCTATGCCGCCTTATAAGAACGGAACTTATATTGTTGGAAAATATGTAGAAAATCTTTCTGATCTGAAAACGGACCGGACTTATATTTTCATCACCACTAATGATGGAATCAGTTACAAAAGATTCCAGTTTCATGAAGCAGACAGTATATGGGTAAAAGCTGACAATCAATTTTATGAGCCATATAAAATTCCATTATCTGAAATTAAAGAGATCTGGGAATTTGCCTGTAGTATCAATACGATAGAATATGGAGCTGATGAATTTGCAGAACGTAATATTCAAAACTTTATGACAGAGATCAAGACCGATATCAAACAGATTAAAGAAAAAATAGGAGATAAGAATTGAATTCATTTGAATAAAGCTCAAAAATAAGTTTCCTAACATTACTTCATAAAAAAAAATCTCCTAAGGGAAGCAAAAACACAAATGATGAAAAAAATCCCGTATAAACGGGCCAGATCAAATATAAATATTTTAATAGAAAATTGCAATGAGTCAGCTGAGTTTATTTGATACGGAAGAGTTTTATAAATTTCCAAAAGACCTTTTGGAATACAAGGAACATTTCCTGAGCAGCAAAGAAGCCGATGAATTGAAAGATATACTGCTGAAAACGACACCTTGGGAACAGCGAACTCAGAAGATGTATGATAAAACAGTTGTAACACCCCGCCTTACTGCTTGGTATGGAGGAAATGATAGCTCTTACGATTCAGACGGAAATGTTTCAGGAACTAATCCTTGGACTCCCGAGCTTTATACTTTAAAAGAAAGGATAGAAAAAGAATTTGGGTATCAGTTCAATGGTGTTTTATTAAACCTGTATCGTGATAATAATGATTCCGTGGCATGGCACAGAGATAAAGAAAGCCGCTATGGAAAACGACCTGTGATTGCATCAATCAGTTTAGGTCAAACCAGAAACTTTGATTTCAGAAAAAAAGACCATCATCAGAGCAAATACAGTTTGCCATTGCCTCACGGTTCGTTACTCATTATGAAAGGGGATTTACAGGAAAACTGGGAACATCGAATTGCTAAATCAACAGTAAAAATGAAAGAAAGGATTAATTTGACCTTTCGTTTAATTATTTAAATAAACTCTTACTTATCCAATTAACTTTTCCTATTTTAGAAAAAATAAGAAAGTATTAATAACCATTATTTTATGACTCAAAAAACACATCGGATTAGTTTTCATTTTTTCGATATCGGCGGCGGTGATGCTATTTTTATCAGATTTTTAGGAACAGATTCCCAATGGCATAATATACTTATTGATGGAGGATATGGTAAAGAGTACAAAAATTCTTTTGCCCCATTAATAAAAGAAATTTTGTCTTCTGGCGAACAAATTGAAAATTGGATTATCAGCCATATAGATCGCGACCATATCGGTGCCGTAAAAGGTTTTGTCGTGGACAAAAAAATTGAAAATAAACAAGACGCTGTAAAGAATTTTTTATTTAATCATTCTCCTGAGATGATAAAGGAATCTAATGGGAAAATCTCAGTCGGTGACGGGATTTTACTTAGGGATTTTTTAACTGCAAATAATCTTCTTACCACAGTGCCAATAAATACTGAAACATTACCAATTGAATGTTTTGGTTTTAAAATGACCATTCTTTCACCTACACCTGAAAAGGAAGCTGCTGCAACAGAATTGTGGAAAGAAGAAGAAAGTAATGGTAAAATTGGTAGAAAAGAAAATCAATCCGACCATAAAAAAATAATTGAAGAACTTACAGGGAATGAATTTAAACCGGATACAGATCCTGTTAATGGAAGCTCTATTGCTGTTCTTGCCGAGTTTGATAAGGTAAAAGTACTCTTATTAGCCGACAGTCATCCCTCTGATATAATTGACAGTTTAGATGCATTGGGGTATAATAAAGATCGGCCACTGCCCGTGAAGTTTATGCAATTATCACATCATGGCAGTAAAGCCAATACCTGCCCTAAATTGCTGGAAATAGTTCAGACCAATTGTTATGTGATAACTGGAAACGGTATCCATAACAGACATCCGGATAAAGAGACTATAGTTAGAATCATTACGAACGAGAGAAGAAATTCTGAAATTATCAAAATTCATTTTGCTTGTGATACTCAAGAATTGAGAAATATCTTTGAGGTCGATGACGACGCTTTTGAAAGATATACATTTGAATGTGATTATTCACAAATAGGACCTGACAGCTTAGAACTTTCGTACCTGCCCTTAACTCATAAAATATGAATGAAAATATACCACAGCTTTCTACAATCAAAATCAGATGTAACCACGAAATTGCTACAGCAGTAATTTTCTACCCGAGTCCTGATGTTGATGACGTGTATGTCTTGACTGCAAAACATTGTTTAGAAGGTAAAAAGTTCGATAAAGAATATGTAAATACGGATATTAAACTTGAAGAGATTTTTAATCAGGAAACATCAGAATTTCATTCATACAATTTGACCGAAACAGATATTGTTATTGTGTCAGATGATGATGAGGATATGGCATTGTTGATTCTTTCTAAAAAGAATATTCTTCCACTTACAGGTAAACAATTTTTTTGTCAGGTAATTGATACTGATGAAATGGTGGAAGATTATCAAATTAGAGGGTATGCTAATTTTAATGATCAAGAGGCAGATCGATCTTTTCCTATGAAATTTATCGAAGATATCAAGAGCAATCGATATAAATTTACACTAAAGTCTGAAAATTCTCTCGATACATATTATCAACAGGCCTTGGAAAATGTTGAAGGATTGTCTGGAAGTGGCGCTTATTCTATCTTGTATGGAAAAACTTATTTTACAGGTATTATTCATACATACGAGGACGGTGGATTTTTTTTGGCGACCAAAGTTTTAGCATACAATAAGCTGATTCCATATCCTAAGTTCAGTCTGATCAATTCTATCAAACCGGAGACAGATAAAGATGTTCTCTTAAGTTATGAAGAAATGGAAAAAAATGAACAAACCACTAATTCTAGAACTAGAGAAAAAATCGGAGATTTTAATGTTCCTCGTGATAATATAGACCTCCTGCAATTGCTTAAAGAAAAGAATCTTGTAGTGGTTCATGGAAACCCGGGAGTTGGAAAATCGGCTTTGACAAAATCAGCTGTAAGTGATTTGAAAATGTCTGGAGATCGTAGTGTTTTAACTTTTACCGCTGAAAACCTGTATTGTGAAACAATTAGTGAAGCTTTGATAAAAGCCGGATGTAAAGTTAGTATCGAACAAATATTGGCAAGTCCTTTATCAAATAAGTATTTTTTAATTTGGATAGAAAGCTTTGAAAAACTAATAGAGTCAGGTAGCTCGGGAGCATTTAATGAACTACTTCAGATACTGGAAAAAAATAAAAATATAACTATAGTTTTAACAATAAGAGACTACTTATTACAGAAGTTTAAAATCGATTACTATTATGAGCTGCCAGAAAATATTGCTTATTTTCAAGTAGGTGAATTTAATGATGCTGAGGTTGAATTAATCGTTGAAAAAATTCCTGACTTACTGCCATTGATGGAAAATTCTAAGATTAAGCATCTTTTGAGAACTCCTTATTATCTTGATAAAGCTGTACGAATTATACCAGAACTATTAAGTGAGGAACACTTGGACGAGTTACAATTTAAAAGGTTAATGTGGAAATATATTGTTGAAGACAATCAATCACGACGAGGAACTGTTTTCTATGAGATTTGTCTTAAAAGATCTAGAGAAATGTCTCTTTTTACAACATATGAGAGCGATAACAGTGTGACTGCTGATCTTGTTAAAGATAATATTCTACAGTTGGATGATATGTCCGATACCAGTGCTTACAGTCCTTCTCACGACATATTGGAAGATTGGGCATTGATCAGATTTATAAGAAATCAAAAATCGGAGATTGCAAACTCAAAAGATTTTTTACTTTCGATAGAAAATACTCCCGCCATGAGAAGGGCATTCAGATTATGGATGGAAGAGTTTTATGAATATGAACCGGAAGCTTCCGTATATTTTATGCACGAGCTCTTAAGTGATGATACTTTGTCCCCTTCATGGAAAGATGAGCTACTGATTGTTTCACTTAGATCAAATCATTCCAAAGTACTACTGGATAGTTTAAAAGTACAGCTTCTTGAAGATGAAGCGAAATTGTTGGATCGCATAATCTATTTACTACAAACGAGTTGTAAAAAAATAGATCCTCAAAAAAGAAATTTTAATGATCTTCTGCCTATTGGCTCCGGATGGGATTATATAATTGATTTTATCAAAGCTAATATTAATGAAATTAAGCTGCAAAATTTTGAATTAAAACATTTGACTCTTATTGAATCATGGTCAAAACAGCTCCCTGAATTTAACCAAGGCATACTTCCATCTGGTGCAAAAAGCGCTGCTTTTCTGTTGGAAGATTTTATTTTTAGGTTGCAGGGTCGTTCAATTCAGAGGAGATTAGGCAGGAGATCTTCTGAATATTTAAAAAAATATATTAAAATTCTTTTTAAATTGACGGCAGCCGATCAGGAACTTATTGCTTCGATTATTCAAGCTTGCTTGATTCCTGAAACAGGTAATGAAAGATGGACTGATCCTGCTTTTCTACGAGAAATAAGAGCTTATATTACCGGAGGTGTTATTTCAGATCAAATTTGTCGCTTTTTCCCTGAAGAAGTTATTCAAATGGCTACTGAAGACTGGGCTCAAAAGGAAGAGAAATATGCACCGGGGAGTATTAATAGTATGCTTATTCGAGAGCCTAAAGTAAATGATTTTGGTTTAAATAAAGATTTAGAATATGATTATGGATTACCATCAGGTTATCAGACTTTTTTTTATTGGATGTTTTTGTATCACGGTGAAAAAGCTCTTGATTTCCTTATTCCATTTTTAAATGATGCTTTTGAAAAAAATTATGAAATTCTTCTGTCTTTAAAAAAGAGAGGGGTGGAAAGGATTGAGGTTGTTTTTGAAGATGGATCGTGTGGTGTATACTATGGGAATCCTGAGTACTGGTCTATGTACCGAGGATTTTCAATTTATGATAAGGTCTTAATATCAGTGCTGATGGCTTTGGAAAAGACTTTGTTAGAAATTGGGGATAAAAAAGATTTTTCAACAGCACGCATATTTTTAGACAGGTTGATAAGAGAGTCTAACAATATTGCCATTTTAGGAGTGGTCTGCAGCATTTTACAAGCATTTCCTAATTTAGTTGATGAAACTTCTGTCTCCTTATTAGGTGTCCCACTGTTTTTTAAGTGGGATTCTACAAGGTCTACTTCGGATATGATGAGAAGCAATGTCTATAATGACGAAGAATTCGAAAGAAAAGAACGAATTGCCGCAAATCAAAGAATTCATCGCAATAAGTATTATGTAGGTTTAGTTGGATTTGTGGCTGACTATATGTTTTATCAACGAGAGTATAATGAACTTTTATTCAAACAGGTCGACAGAATGTGGGAGAATGTCAAGGAAGATGATTGGCTTTTTAAAAAGTTTTTGTTTGATATGGATGCTAGAAAGTATGAATTTAAACATTTTAATCAAAAGGGATATGAAAATTATGTTCAGGTAGTTCCCGGATATGATGATACAATTAGAAATGTTGTAGAAAGTGGGAATGATTATACAGTTCCGACAGCTAATACGACTTGGGCAAGAAAAGTTTTCGAATACGAAGAAGTTGATGATCATAACTATGAAACTTGGAAAATAGGATATGAATTTATTTTGCAACTAGATGGTAGACGAGAAATTATGGTTTCTCCAGGTACTATGGCGTCTATTGCTCTTCGTGACTTTTCAAATCAACTTCAACCTGATGAAATTGCATGGTGTTGTGAAACTATTATCAATTTAGAAGCAAAAAAATTAGCGAAAACAGATCCATACGCTATTAATTTTGATTTATTGGATAATATACCTTCTCTTAAAGGATTATGCTATATTTTTAAAGTTGATATTGAGCAAGATTTAAAATTGAAGGTTAAAGAATTAATTTTCCGTTTACTTTTAAAGGGTCTTGACGCTAGGGAACGAATCGCTTTGCAGCACGCTATTTTACAGGAATTAGTATTATTTGAACCTGATTTTGTTTTAAACTGTTGGTATGGATTAGCAGAAGCCATCGTAATTCTAAAGGCACAAAATAAAGAAAGCGAGAGAAAGCGAATGTTATATCATCAAGGGAAATTAAGTGCTCGTGATTTTAATAAGTCGGAAGAAGACAATTGGTCGGAAGTACTAATTAATTCTGTTATCAAAGGAAGTATAAACATACCTGATGAAATTATCGTTTCATTAGACTTACATACTCAGTGGTACTTGGATGACATGCTTCGTATCATCCCATGGAATACGGCTCTTCCTGCTCACCACAAATTTATTCAGGATGTTCTGACACTACACACTGTTTTTTTAAATGATCCCAAATCAAGCATGCTGGATTTTTATGAAAGTAGACATGCATTTACTTTTTATTATCCACGATATCTGCTGAATCAGCCTACAGAATTATCATTACCTCTCTTAAAAAAAATACTTGATTCAAGTATAGAAACACCTGAAAAAAGTATCCCTGATGATTATTTAAAATTTATATATAAGTTAGTTGAAGAGTTTATTAGAGCAGCGATAGGTAGAATTCAACTCGAAAATTTCTGGATATTTTGGGAATTTTTGAAAGATTGGATGATCAATAACAGCAATGCGAGATTTCTACCAATTTTTCTTTTTGACATTGACTGGGTGGAGAGCTCTGAAAAATGGTCAGTATTGGATGGTAAAAGCTTATATTTCAAAGATTTTATAATTACTTTAGGATTTAACAGAATTAATTCATCGATAAAATTTTTAAGTGGCATTGCATTTTATAATTTTATGCCTAACTCAATATCATGGATTGTTCCCATGCTCCAAAGCCAAAATGCTGAACTGGTCGAGAACGATATTTTAGAAAAATTCGTTGAAAAAGCTTTTTATAAATATGGTGGTAAAATAAAAAGAGATAAAAATACTTTAGCTGACTTTCTATTTATTTTAGATTTTCTAGTCAAAAGAAGTTCTCCTAAAGCCTATATGTTACGAGAAGAATTACTTCAATTTAAATAATTAACATTTTGTCGTGAGATATTTTTGGGAAATATATTAATAAAATTGGAAAATAAATGAATACAGAAGATTTTATAAGATTGATTGAGGGTCAAACGGAAAGCCCTTCACTAGATTTTAAAGCAAACAGTCCTTGGGATTATAAGAAGCTAACAAAAGATATCTTGGCAATGTCAAATCTACCAGATGGAGGTCACATTGTAATTGGAATTGAGGAAAAGGATAATGAATTTATTAATGTAGGAGTTGACCAGAAAAATATTATCACTTACAAATATGATGAAATGCGAGATCAGGTTTCAAAATATGCAGAACCAATGGTAGATTTCAATGTCTATTTTCCGGAAGATAGAAACGAATTAAAATATGTGGTAATCAAGATCTTCTCTTTCAAAGAAATTCCAACTCTTTGTAAAAAAACTCTGGACGGAGAAATGAGAGCAAGTACTTTGTATTATAGAAATACAAATAAGAGACCTGAAAGCGCAGCCATATCAAATGTCAGCGATTTGCGAGATCTCATTGAGTTGGCAGCCGTTAGATTAATGCAACGCAGAAAAAGTTTTGGCTATACCATTCCCAATATTGACGCAGAAATATTTGACGCAGAAATAAAAGCTTTTCAGCAGACATCATCATATGAATTAATAAAATCGAAAGGCAATTGCGAAGTTTATATAACTCCTCTTCAAAAAGGTAATTTACATAGTCTTAAAAGATGTCTTGAAGTTGTCGAAAAAGCACAGGTAAAGGCGTCATGGTCATTGCCATTTATACCAAGAACGTTACACGAGGGTAGTTTAGTTACTGCTGAAAATTCTTACGAGGCTTTTTCCGATTTAGGAGCTCGAAAAGAACTGTGGAGAATGTATTTGTCAGAGAGTTTTTGCATGATTAACAGCTTTGTAGAAGACTGGCTAGAAGGTGATCATTTGAGAGGGGCTTGGGCATCAAAATTTCCTTCTGGTCAATACTTGTTTTATTATACAAGTATTATACATTATCTTACTCAACTATATGTTTTTATTGAACACTTAACAATAGAAGGATTATATAAAGAAGGTTTGAGTATTTCTATTATATTTAATGAGTTAAAAGATAGAAGATTACATTTGGACAGCGAGAATCACATGCCGCTTATGAAGATAAGAACGACAAAAACAGATAAAATCACTATTAATGAGGAATATTCACGATTAGAAATTCTGGAGGGAGGTATAAATATTTCAAGTTCTATAATTTTAAAAGTTTTAGATTACTTTAGTTTTTACCCTTCAAAAGAGTCAGTTTTACAGATTCAGAAACAGTTCTTAGAAAAAGGTTACTAAAGAAAATTACGTAAATTCAGTTCAATTTTAGAACCTATTTTAAGATGATTTTTTGAATATTTAATATGTACATCTATATTAAAGAAGTATTATAATTTGGAAAGACCAATATTGATATAAGAATTTAATATATTATTCATCTAAAAATCAAGTGTAAATTAATATATAATTTTGTTTTGAAAAAAATGAAAATTAGTTTACTGAAAAATTGAGTTAAAATTAAATTATGGTGGCAATATTATTTAAATGTACATATCTAATTTTATCTAAAAGCATCAGTTTTTTTCTATAATTATAAATGACTTAGATGTATTGTAGGTATTTTATTTTTTTGATTCGGCATAATCAAATGTATAATTTCCTTAAAATTTTAGGATAAAATATTTTTTTGGTAATTATATTTTATACATTTGCATTATGAAATTTGTAAGACTACTTTTCATCATCTATTTTGTGGCGTTATCCATAATGCCATGTCTAGATAGTGCAAATGCTCAGTCTTTTAAGCAAGATTTCAATTATTCTTTAAGTTCAAAGACACAAGAAGATTCACATTCGAAGGCAGATTCTTGTTCTCCATTTTGTTCTTGCAACTGTTGCAGAACCACGGTGGCATCTTATAAAATCGAACCAATTCTAGTTTTTTCAAGAATCGCTACTGCGTTTTTTTCTAAGAAAATCCATTTTCAGAAAAACGACTTCGCTTATTTGGTGTACGACCAAATCTGGCAACCGCCTAAAATATAATTTTTATTGATATGATGGAAGGATTCCCTTTCATCTAAATTGTCTTGGAAACTTTGCAATATCATTGCACTGTAATCCTATTCATCTTTGCATCATCTTTTAAATTCAGTTTTATACTGATTTTAACTTTGGGCAATCCAATAAAAATTAAATTCAATGTTAGATAAAATCATAAGATTTAGTATCAAGAACAAGATTGTCATTGGTATCATGACCTTGTTATTGATTATTTGGGGAGTTTGGAGCGCAACCAAACTGCCAATTGATGCTACACCGGATATTACCAATAATCAGGTGCAGATCATCACAGTATGTCCCACACTTGCTGGACAGGAAGTAGAACAACTTGTTACCTTCCCAATTGAACAAAGTATCGCAAATGTACCAGATATTGAGGAAACTAGGAGTATTTCTAGATTCGGTCTATCAGTGATTACAGTTGTTTTTAAAGAAGAGGTAGATATTTATTTTGCTCGCCAACTGGTTACTGAAAAATTAAAACAAGCAGAAGAAGAAATTCCCCAAGGTGTTGGAACTCCTGAACTTGCCCCTGTTAGTACTGGACTTGGAGAAGTTTATCAATATATCCTGCATCCCAAAAAAGGCAGTGAGAAAAAGTATGATGCTAAAGAACTGCGAACAATGCAGGACTGGATTGTGCGAAGACAGCTTAATGGAACACCTGGAGTTGCAGAGATCAACAGTTTTGGCGGTCAGTTAAAACAATACGAGGTCGCTGTAAATCCAGACAGATTAAGAGCGATGGGCGTAAGTATATCTGATATTTTTACCGCTCTCGAAAAAAATAATCAGAATACAGGAGGTGCTTATATTGATAAAAAGCCAAATGCATATTTTATCCGTGGAATCGGTTTGGTAACATCTTTAGAAGACGCAGGGAACATTGTAGTTAAAAATAATACGGGCAGTGTTCCAATCTTCATAAAAGATGTTGCTGAAGTGCGTCTGGGAAGTGCTGTGAGATATGGTGCAATGACTTTTAATGGTCAGGTCGATGCTGTGGGAGGTGTTGTTATGATGCTAAAGGGAGCCAACAGTAATGAAGTGGTGAACAGAATTAAAGAAAAGATACCAGTTATACAAAAATCTCTTCCTGCAGACGTTGTAATTGAACCTTATTTAGATAGAACCGACCTGGTTGGAAGAGCAATCGACACAGTAGAAAAAAACCTAATTGAAGGTGCACTCATTGTCATCTTCGTACTTGTTATCTTCTTGGGTAATTTAAGAGCAGGTTTAATTGTAGCATCAGCTATTCCATTATCATTACTGTTTGCATTAGGAATGATGAATGTGTTTGGTGTGAGTGCTAACCTGATGAGTTTAGGAGCGATTGATTTCGGGCTTATTGTTGATGGGGCAGTTATTATTGTGGAAGCTACCTTACATCATTTAGGCTTGAATAAATCAAAAAAAATGCTTACCCAAGCAGAAATGGATGAAGAAGTTTTTCTTTCTGCATCCAAAATCAGAAGTAGTGCAGCATTTGGAGAAATCATTATTCTAATTGTATACATTCCGATTTTAACATTGGTGGGAGTAGAAGGTAAAATGTTTACGCCTATGGCTAAAACTGTGGGATTTGCTATTTTGGGCGCTCTGATTTTATCATTGACTTATATTCCGATGATGAGTGCTTTATTCTTATCAAAAAAGATGAGCCACAAAGAAAATTTCTCTGATAAAATGATGAACAGAATTCAGAAAGTTTATCAGCCTTTATTGGAAAAAGCATTAAAAATAAAATATTGGCTGGTTGGAGGAACCGTAGCTCTCTTTGCTGTAGCAATATTTGTTTTTGGGAGAATGGGTGGTGAATTTATACCTCAGTTGCAGGAAGGCGATTTTGCATTCCACTGTATCCTTCCACAAGGAAGTTCCTTAAATCAAAGTATTGAAACTTCAATGCAGGCTTCAAGAATTATAAAACAGTTTGATGAGGTAAAAATGGTTGTTGGTAAAACTGGCGCTGCTGAAGTACCTACCGACCCAATGCCACCGGAAGCTACTGATATGATGGTTATCTTGAAACCTCAGAAAGAATGGAAAACAAAGAAAACGTATGACGAACTCGCTGATGAAATCTCAGAGAAATTAGAAGTGATTCCTGGAGTTTTCTTTGAAAAGAACCAACCTATCCAAATGCGTTTCAATGAGTTAATGACAGGTATTAGACAAGATGTTGCAGTTAAAATTTTTGGTGAAAACTTAGATTCTCTGGCAATTTATGCTGATAAGACTGCTAAGGTAATACAGTCTGTTAAAGGTTCTACATCTCCCCAAATTGAGCGTGTAAGCGGACTCCCTCAGATTAACGTAGAGTATGACAGAACCAGAATGGCCAATTACGGATTAAACATTGAAGACGTTAATAATGCAGTAAGTACAGCTTTTGCAGGTAAATCAGCAGGTCAGGTTTTTGAAAATGAAAGGAGGTTCGATCTGGTTGTAAGATTAGACAGTTTACACAGAACAAATATTGACGATGTTAGTAATCTAATGATTTCTACTGCCTCTGGAACGCAAATTCCACTCGCCCAGGTTGCTAATATTAGTTACAAATTAGGGCCTGCCCAAATCAGCCGCGAAGCGGGAAAAAGAAGGATTGTAATAGGTTTCAATGTGAAAGACCGTGATGTTGAAAGTGTAGTTAAGGACATACAATCAAAGCTCGATAAAGAAGTAAAACTTCCTGCAGGATATTATTTTACCTATGGAGGTCAATTTGAGAATCTTCAGGCAGCAAGTAAGAGATTAATGATTGCAGTTCCAGTATCGCTATTCTTAATCTTTATGCTGCTTTATTTTACATTTAATTCATTTAAGCAAGCCACTTTAATTTTTACGGCTATTCCTATGAGTGCGATTGGTGGTGTATTCGCATTATTATTGAGAGATATGCCATTCAGTATCAGTGCCGGAATTGGCTTTATTGCTTTATTTGGTGTTGCCGTTTTGAATGGAATTGTATTGATTGGAACATTTAATCAATTGGAAAAGGAAGGCGAGACCAATATTCTGAAAAGAGTAATGGAAGGTACAAAAACAAGATTAAGACCTGTTTTAATGACTGCAACAGTAGCTTCATTAGGATTTTTACCGATGGCTATTTCTACAGGTGCAGGAGCTGAAGTGCAAAAACCTTTGGCGACAGTTGTTATCGGAGGTTTGGTTACGGCGACTTTCTTAACATTATTTGTCTTACCAATGTTGTATATTATTTTTAATACCAAGATTAATTTAAAAAAGATCAATAACAAATCGGTAACCGCCATTGTGGTTTTAGGATTTTTATTTTTAGGACAGACTTTTAGTGCACAACAGGGAAGAACCATAACAGTCGAAGAAGCTACACGTACTGCTATTGAGAATAATCAATCAATCCGATCGAGAGATCTGGATATTAAAGCTACACAGGCATTGATTCCAACGTCCAAAGAGCTCCCGAAAATGAATGTGGATGCTCAATTGGGGCAGTATAACTCTAAGAAATTTGACCAATCATTTTCGATCTCCCAAACGATTCCATTTCCAACTTTGTTCAAAGCAAGAAAAGAGTTGATTGCGGAACAGATTAAAGGAAAGCAAATCAACAGGGAAGTTTCTATGAATGAATTAGCGAAACAGGTTCGAACGTATTATTATCAAATTGAGTATTTACAATTTAATAAATCCAAGCTTAGCAATCTGGATAGTTTATACAATGACTTTATCAGAGTTGCAACGGTTAGGTTTAAAGCCGGAGATATTAAAAAAATTGAAATCAATACAGCTGAAACACAGAGAGGGGAAATCAACTTATTGCTTAAACAGAATGAGGTTTATCTTACCAATGCCTATAAAAATTTAAAAACATTGCTAAATATTGAAGAGGATATTTCAGTTCCATTTGATCAGAACTATCATCCGCTACAAGCACAATATGTTTTAGACAGCAGTGCCATTGCACAGCATCCTACCGTAAAAGCTTTTTATCAGGAAATGCAGATTGCGGAAAAAAATAAGAAAGTTGAAAAATCTTTGGGACTTCCTGACTTTACCATCGGATATACTAATCAGTCATTGATAGGATTTCAAACCATCAACGGGATGGATCAGTATTTCAATGGAGGAAACAGGTTTCATTCGGCAACAATTGGTGTTTCTATTCCTTTGACATTTGGAGCTACGAAAGCAAGAATCCAGTCTTATGAATATCAGAGACAAATGGCAGAATCAAATGCAAAATTCCAGCAAAAGCAGCTTGAAGCGCAATTGCAAAATGCATTTAATCAATATCAGCAAAATGTTAATCAGTATGACTACTACGTTAATCAAGCGATTCCAAATGCTGAGAAAATTGCCAAAGCAGGACAATTAGGTTATAAAACAGGAGAAATTTCTTATGTAGAATATCTTTTTGCACTGCAGACTTCCACCAATATTCAGCTTAAATACCTGGAATCTATTCAACAGGTCAACGAATCTGTAGTTATCATTAATTCAATCATCAATAAATAGACAAATGAAAATCAAATATAGCATTGTATCTCTAGCCTTAATTTCTATTCTAGCGGTCAGCTGTGGAAAAAAAGATGCTCCGGCAGAAGGAGAAGAGAAACCAAAAACAGAACAGGCAGAAGAAAGTCACGAAGAAGCTCCGCAAACTATTGCGGAACTGACTGAAGAACAGATGAAATCTGTAGGAATCAGTCTTGGAACTTTAGAAATGAAAGATTTAGCCTCAACTATTAAGGCAAATGGTGTTCTTCGTGTACCCAATAACAGAAAGGCAACGGTCACTTCACTGTATGGAGGTGTCATTAAGACATTAACCGTTCAGATAGGAGATTATGTAAGACAGGGACAGGTTATTGCTACAATCAGTAACCCTGAATACATTCAGTTACAGGAACAATATCTGACTATTAACAGCAGAATAACTTATGCAGAGCAGGAATTCAGAAGGCAAAAGGAGCTTTTTGACAATGATGCCGGAGCAAAAAAGAATCTGCAAAGTTCTGATGCGGAGCTAAAAAGTTTAAGAACCCAGAGATCATCGTTACAAAGACAATTACAGCTAATGGGAATCAGTCCTGGGAAAGTAAGCAATGGAAACCTAAGATCAGGCTTGGTCATTACATCGCCAATCAGCGGAACAGTTAGTACGATTAATGCACAGATAGGAAGTTATGTTGATGTATCGTCACCGGTTTTGGAGATCATCGATAACAGCTCAATTCATTTGGATTTACAAGTCTTTGAAAGAGATCTTCCCAAAATGAAAGTTGGTCAGATTGTGCAGTTTAAGCTCACCAACAATCCGGAAGAAACCTTTAATGCAAAAGTGTACAGCATCGGATCATCTTTTGAAAATGAAAGTAAAACGATTTCAGTTCATGCAATGGTTACCGGGAACAAAGCTGGCTTGATTGACGGAATGAATATTACAGGAAATGTAAGCCTTGGAAATTCACAAACTCCCGCCGTTCCAAATGAAGCTATTGTAGAAGCCGATGGTAAATTCTATGTATTTGTACAAACTTCTAAAAAAGTGGAAGAGCACGCTGAAGAAAAAGGAGATGACGATCATGGTCACGGGCATGATGAAGGAGAGGCGGAACACGGTCACAAAAATGAAACCGAAGCAGGAAACCATGCAAAGGAGCAGGCTAAGAAAATGAATTTTGAAAAAATTGAAGTGGTAAAAGGGACTTCAGATATGGGTTACACAGCGATTACGCCTGTGAGTGCAATTGCACCTGATGCAAAAATTGTGGTAAAAGGCGCATTCTTCGTGAATGCTAAGCTTTCTAATGCAGGAGACCACGGACATTAATTAATCAATAATCAAGTGAAATCCTATCTTGATTTCACTTGATTTTAAAAATATTAGTTATGCCTTTAAAACAAGAATTAGAAACCCAGGGAAATTGGCTGTTCAGATACAGAAGTTTTTTGCCGATTATCGTTCTGGCGCTTGGCTTAGGAGTTTTTATCCAAAATGTTTTGCTGAAAAACGATAATGATTGTTCACTTTTCTTTGAGATGCTTTGTTTAGCTGTAAGCATTTTAGGTTTGATTATAAGAGTGTATACTGTTGGTTTTACTCCGCATAATACTTCAGGAAGAAATACAAAAGCAGGGCAGGTTGCAGATGAATTAAACACTACAGGTATTTACAGTACAACCAGAAATCCATTGTACTTAGGTAATTTTTTTATGTGGCTTGGGCTTGCGATGTTTACTGAAAATCTGTGGTTTGTAATTTCATTTGTGTTTTTTTATTGGGTCTATTATGAAAGGATTGTTTTTGCTGAAGAGCAATTTTTAGAAAGAAAATTTGGAGAGCAATATACTAAGTGGGCTGATAAAGTACCGGTTTTTATACCGAATTTATACCTTTTCAGAAATACTCATCTTAGCTTCAGTTTAAAAAAAGTTCTATTAAAAGAAAAAAACGGACTTTTTGCCATGTTTCTGATTTTTACTGTTTTTGAAATTACCGGAGAAATTATCCTAAGACATACGCATTATAATATGATTTTTATTGTAGGCTGTATTCTTACTATGATTCTATACATTATTTTAAAAGTAATAAAAAAACGTAAAACAATGTTGCAAAATAAATTTAGTCAATAATTAAAAAATCCTCAATTATGCTTTTAAACAAAAGAATTTCGGTTTGGTATTTTGTTAAACAGATTAAATTTCAGATCGTTTTGATTGTCAGCTTTGCTTTTCTAATAGGCTTTTTAGACGACATTGATTTTTTGAAAAAAATTACCATACCATTGAGTATTCCTGCACTTTTAGGAACTGCTGTCTCTTTACTTTTAGCATTCAGGACTGCACAATCTTATGAAAGATGGTGGGAAGCAAGAACCGTTTGGGGCGCTATTGTGAATGATTCAAGATCATTTATGAGATTAATAAAACAATTTTTCCCTAACTCAGAAAACGATACATCTGAGTTTGCAGAACGACATATCATCTGGCTGAATGCTTTAGGAGAAAGTTTAAGAAAAGTACCTTTTTCAATAAGAGTAAGAGAATACTTAGAATCGCAAAACATCAATGCTTTAAATATTCCCAATGCCCTTTTAGATAAACATTCTGATCACCTTAGGAAATTGGCAGAACAGGAGAATTTATCTGAATACAAATTGGTACAGATGAACGATATGGTCATCAGGTTTTGTGACAGTATGGGAAAATGTGAGCGTTTAAAAAATACTGTTTTCCCTCGTGCCTACAGCATTTTGCTGCATACATTGATTTACGTTTTTGCATTTCTTCTGCCATTTGGACTGGAAGACTCACAACTTGGTGTTGAGATTGCCACGACAATTATTGTACCTGTGATTTTTATAGCTATTGAGAAAACAGCAATCATAATGCAGGACCCCTTTGAAAATACACCGGTAGATACTCCAATGACATCATTAGCAAAAACAATTGAAATCAATCTTTTGCAAATGATCGGAGAGAAGAATGTACCAGTTAAAGAAGTGAGTACAAGCTATTATGAAATGTAGGCTTAATCTAATACAAATCTTAGTGTTATGAACGATCAGAATAAAAATATTTCGGCTTCTGCAAAACATAAAAGAAATCTTTTAATTGTCTTATGTTTAAGTGGCACTTATATGATTGCCGAAGTTATTGGCGGTTTAGCTACTAAAAGTCTTGCGCTACTTGCCGATGCAGCTCATATGCTTACTGATGTGGTCGGATTATTCCTTGCTTTTATAGCAATCAAAATTGGTGAAAGAAAAGCCGATGCACAGAAAACATTCGGCTATTACCGAACAGAAATTCTGGCGGCAGTAATCAATGCGGTAGTTCTGTTGGGAATTTCTGTATATGTATTGTTTGAAGCATGGCAAAGGTTCAAAAATCCCCCTGAAGTACAGAGCACAGCTATGATGATCGTTGCCGGAATAGGCTTGCTGGTGAATATTATCGGAATCATGATTATTAGAAAAGATTCAGGTGAAAGCCTAAATATGAAGGGTGCCTACTTTGAGGTTCTTTCTGACGCGCTTACCTCAGTAGGAGTAATGATTGCCGGAGTTATTATGTTGACGACAGGATGGTATTATGCTGATCCCCTTATTTCCGCTGTGATAGGGTTATTAATATTTCCGAGAACCTGGAAGCTCTTGAAAGAAGCTGTGAATGTTTTATTAGAAGGAACTCCAAAAGATGTCAATATAGAAGAGCTTAGAAATTCTTTGGAATCTGTAAAAGGAGTTATTAAACTTCATGATCTCCACGTTTGGTCATTGACTTCCGGCGTTAATGCGATGAGTTCCCACGTAGTAGCCGACCATCAGGAAGATCTCAATAAACTTTTGAAAAATTTGTCAGATAAAGCCACCTCTGAATTTAAAATTAGCCATACTACATTCCAAATTGAAACTGAAGGGCACCAAGAGGGGGAGGTTCATCTATAATAGCAGTTGTGCCATCTTGCATTAATAGATGAAATAAGTAAATGGGAAAATTTCTAAAACATCAAATAGACTATGAATTATAAAAATCTGGGTCTATTCAAGATGAATTACATACTTACGTATTTTTTTACGCAATTAATCATTTCAAATATTTAGATATATGAAATTAAAACAAAACTATTGGGGCAATTACACATTACTGGTTTATTCTTTTTTATTTTATCTGGTATCGTCTTTACTTCTCCGATTTGGATTTTTAGCAGTCAGTTTTCAAAAGGCTGATTTATCTCTGTTACCTATAATGAAAATTTTTCTTCTGGGATTTTTGTTTGACTTTGGAGTTGGATTATTCTTTCTGCTACCATACAGTTTTTATCTATTGATTTTTCCTCAGAAATACATAAGGTCTTTATTCAATAAAATTATTACCTACAGCACTTTTATTATTTTTCTTCTTATACATTTATTTTCATTTTTTGCCGAGGTTACATTTTGGCAGGAGTTTGAGAGCCGATTTAATTTTATTGCTGTAGATTATTTGGTATATACTTACGAAGTTATTAATAACATAAATGAGTCTTACCCTTTACCCGTTTTGATATCATCGATACTTCTGCTTATGACCTTAATATTTATTTTGTTTTACAAAAGCAAAATATTCTTTTTTTCATTTAACGGACAACATAAATTTTCGGTTAGACTAATTGTTTTTTTAGGATTTTTCTGCCTTACCATAATATACTCTTTGTTTATCAGTAATAGTTTAGCAGATAAAAGTGTCAATCGTTATCAAAATGAAATTTCTAAGGCAGGAATTTATTCGTTTTTCTCCGCCTATAAAAACAATGAAATCAATTACGATCATTTTTACAAACTAATTGATAACGAAAGCGCTTTTAAAATAGTTAGAACTGATTTGAACGATAATCAAAGATTTTTCTCAAATAACCTTTCTATAGAACGAAAAATATCCAGCAAACAAAATCTTATAAAGCCAAATGTTATAATGATAACAATGGAAAGTTTCAGCGCGGACTTTATGGGTACTTTCGGGAATAAACAAGGGCTTACTCCAAATTTAGATTCTTTAGCCGGCGGTGGCATTTTATTCTCACAAATGTATGCTACAGGAACCAGAACAGTGCGTGGAATGGAGGCTTTGTCGTTAGCTGTCCCACCAACGCCAGGCAACAGTATTGTCAGAAGAGAAGATAATGATCATCTTACAACTATAGGCTCAATTTTTAGTGCACAAGGTTACGATAACACATTTATTTATGGAGGAGATGGATATTTTGATAATATGAATAAATATTTTGGAAATAACGGATATGATATTATAGATAAGAAGAGAAATCCTTTGGCAAAAGAAAACTATCAGGCATTGAGGACGCCGATCAACCAGAAAGAAATTACGTTTGAAAATGCATGGGGGATTTGTGACGAAGATTTATACAATCAAGTGATTAAACAGGCAGACCAGAAATATAAACAAGGAAAATCTTTTTATGATTTTGTGATGACCACTTCCAATCACCGTCCGTTTACATATCCTGATGGCAAAATTGATATACCATCCGGTTCGGGTAGGGAAGGTGCAATAAAATATACAGATTATGCTATCGGACAATTCTTTAAAAAAGCTAGAAGTAAGCCGTGGTTTAAAAATACAGTATTTGTGATTGTAGCTGATCACTGCGCAAGTAGCGCAGGTAAAAATGAAATTGATATTTCCAAATATCATATCCCAGCAATGATTATAAATCTTCCGAACCAAAACTCTTTAAAAATTGAAAAAATGTGTTCACAAATTGATCTTTATCCAACTTTATTTGATTTAATGGGATGGAACTACAGAAGTAACCTTTATGGTAAGAATGTTTTGAGCGACAATTATATTCCTAGAATTTTTGTAAGTACCTATCAAAAGTTGGGATATATGGAAAACGATAAACTTGTGATATTGAGCCCTCAGCAGAAAGTGGAAGCTTATTTATATAATAAAACGCAAAATCAACAGATACCAAAGATTTTTTCTGATCAGTATATTAACAAGGCTGTCGCAAATTATCAAACTGCATATTATCTCTATAAAAATCAAGGTTTGAAACAAAAATAATCAAGTAATGTTAGATACAACATGGATATAAAATTTGAACTTATTCTTTCAGGCAAATTGCTGCTATCTATATTATTCGGCAGCATTATAGGTTATGAAAGAGAAGCAGCTCATAAAGATGCCGGTATACGAACGTTTGCTATTCTTTGCTTGGCATCTTGTCTTTTTGTTGCGGTTGCCTCTCATCTTACAGATGATAAATCAGCGATAGCCAGAATGCTTGCAGCAATTCCGGCAGGACTTGGATTTATAAGTGCTGGATTAGCATTAAAAGATAAATCAAGCAATATGCAGGGATTAACAACATCTACAGCACTATGGGCAGCGTCAGCTATTGGAGCGGCTCTTGCCTTAAATATGTTTTTATTGTCATTTTTAGCAACTGTTCTCACCCTTTTTGTATTAAGCCTGAATAAATTCAAATGGTATAAAAACTGGATTGCAAAGAAGGAGCAAAGTAAAAATTTAAAATAAAAAATTAAAAATCACTTAAAATATACTTCTATGAAACATCAACACACTTACGATGAGCAAGGTAACCAGCTTTGCTGTACGCCTCAGGAAGGCAAGATTTATAAGGATGCAGGAGCCAAAAAACTCATTGTTGAGGATAATGGCTGTTGTTCAACAAATGTAAAGAAAGAAGTACAGCATCATTCCGATGACGATGGACATAACCACGATCATGACAATAGTGATAAGAGTACTTTTCAGATGTTCCTTCCCGCAATAGTTTCATTGTTATTGCTTCTGTTGGGAATTGCGTTAGATAATTATTTTAAACCAGACTGGTTTAAAGATTGGATTCGTATTGTTTGGTATGCAGCAGCTTATGCCCCTGTCGGGCTTCCTGTTTTAAAAGAAGCTTTTGAAAGCATTAAGGATGGTGATGTTTTCTCTGAATTCTTTTTGATGAGTATCGCAACTATAGGAGCTTTTATAATTGGTGAATATCCTGAAGGTGTAGCTGTTATGTTATTTTATGCTGTAGGGGAAGTTTTTCAAACACTAGCAGTAACAAGAGCAAAAAGTAATATTAAAGCTCTTCTTGATCAAAGACCGGATGAGGTGACAATTATTGAAAATAACGAAACAAAAACTATTAAAGCTTCCAATGCAGAGATAGGGCAAACCATACAGTTAAAACCTGGAGAAAAACTTGCTTTGGATGGAGAGCTTATTTCAGATTCAGCATCTTTTAATACGGCAGCACTAACCGGCGAAAGTAAACCTGATACAAAAAATAAAGGAGAGACTGTTCTTGCAGGGATGATTAATATGAATAGTGTTGCTTTGGTAAAAATCAATACAGCTTATGAGGACAGTAAACTCAGTAAGATTTTAGAATTGGTTCAAAATGCGACTGCGCAGAAGGCACCTACGGAGCTGTTTATAAGAAGATTTGCAAGAGTTTATACTCCGATTGTTGTTGTGTTAGCAGTACTGATATGTCTTATTCCATATTTTTTTGTCGATAATTATATTTTTAGAGATTGGTTATACAGAGCTTTGATCTTTCTGGTAATTTCTTGTCCTTGTGCTTTAGTCATTTCAATTCCTTTAGGGTATTTTGGAGGTATTGGTGCAGCAAGTCGAAACGGAATTTTATTTAAAGGCAGTAATTTTCTAGATAAGATTGCCGAAATAAAAAATGTTGTGATGGATAAAACCGGTACTATGACGGAAGGAGTATTTAAAGTTCAGGAAGTCGATATTAAATCAGAATTTGATAAAAATGAAATCCTTAAGATGGTTAATGTTGTAGAGAGCAAGAGTACCCATCCTGTGGCAACTGCTATCCACGAATATGTTGGCGATTTGGATACATCAATTAATGTTGAGAATTCTGAGGAAATTGCAGGTCATGGTCTTAAAGCTGTAATCAACGGTAAGGATATACTCGTAGGGAATTTCAAGCTTATGGATAAGTTCAATATTCAATATGATGTTGATCCTTCAAAAATTGTTTACACCGTTATTGCAATTGCTTATGATAAAAAATTTGCAGGCTACATAACTATCGCTGATAGTATTAAAGACGATGCTAAAAAAACTTTAGAACTGTTACATAATTTAAATGTAAAGGCAACAATGCTTAGTGGTGACAAAACAAGCGTTGTAAAATATGTCGCAGAACAAATAGGAATTGACAACGCTTTCGGTGACCTTCTTCCTGAGGATAAAGTGAACAAGGTGAAAGAAATAAAATCCAAAAATGAGAGCGTTGCATTTGTTGGTGACGGTGTTAATGATGCCCCAGTGGTTGCTTTAAGTGATGTCGGTATTGCCATGGGCGGCTTAGGGAGTGATGCGACCATTGAGACTGCTGATGTCGTGATTCAAGATGATAAACCTTCAAAAATACCAATGGCTATTAACATTGGCAAAAAAACTAAAAGAATTGTCTGGCAGAACATCATTTTAGCATTTGTGGTCAAAGCAATTGTTTTAATTCTTGGAGCCGGAGGATTGGCAACAATGTGGGAAGCTGTTTTTGCAGATGTAGGTGTTGCATTGATTGCAATTCTAAATGCTGTACGCATCCAACGAATGAATTTCAAATAAAAATAACATAGCATTCTAATTTCACTAATCACTTAAGAAAAGTTCCAACAAATATCAATTAAAATAAAGTTCTCAAACCGAGAACAGGTTGTTTATTGAAAATATTCAACAAAACTATTTACTCTAATTTTTCAATTAATGCAATGATAATCAATATTATAAATAAGATTCCAGTTCTTTTTTTTATGCTAGTATGCAATTTGGCTTTAGCACAGGATAGCTTAACAGTAAGTGAAAAAATTGGGGATACGATTGCTGTCCAAAAACCTGAAAATAATTTTAGTTATAAGAGACTTATAGCCCCTACAAGTTTAATATCCATAGGAGCGATGAGTTTCGCTATTCCTAAAATGAAAGAATTTGATGCAGGAGTACGAAAAGAAGTAAAAGACCATAATCTTCATAATTCTACATTGGATAATTATACCCAATTCATACCTGCCGTGATGGTTTATGGATTTAATATTTCAGGTTTGAAAGGCAAGCATAATTTAAGAGAAAGAACAATTATTCTTGCAACATCGCAGCTAATATCGACAGCAATCGTAATACCTTCAAAATATTTAATTGGAGAAGAACGCCCAGATAAATCCAACAATATGTCTTTTCCGTCTGGGCATGCAGCAATTGCTTTTTCAACAGCGCAGTTTATGTATAGAGAATATAGAGACAGTAATTATTGGCTCAGTTTATCAGGATATCCATTTGCAATATTCACAAGTGTTTACAGAGTTATTAATAACAAACACTGGGTAACAGATGTAGTAGCGGGCGCTGGGGTAGGAATACTTTCAACCGAATTAGCTTATTGGCTATTTCCGAAAATCAATATGTTTTTATCAGCTAATAAAAACAAAAAATCTGTCTCTATGCTTGCCCCTCTTTATCAAAAGAATGGTCATAGCAATACTTTTGGGATTAATTATCAGATAACCTTCTAATTTAGAACATGGGATTTAAACGACGTTTTAGAAGAAAAATTATTCGAAGAGGTAAGCACAGGCTTACTTCTCAAGATCTTTTTTTTATTGTTGGCTGGCTTCTTTTTATGCTCCTTTTGGTAATTCATCAGGTATACAATTTTAATATCAAATATGTTAAGATTCATTCGCATCCTTCGGAAAAAACACACACTCATAATGACGGAAAATGACAAATTATCAACAAATTTTTTAAACCATAATATTAACCCTTTATTTAAATCAAAATGAAAAAACTTGTACTAACTCTTTTGGTAAGCCTTGTATTAAATTCTGTTTATGGACAGGCTCCGTCAAACTATTATGATGGCACTGCGGGATTATCAGGAGCTTCTTTAAAGTCAAAGTTGAAAACTATCATTACCAACGGCCACCAAGATAATGGCTATGGCAATTTGCTGACAGCTTTTCAAAGCACAGATAGGGATTATTTCTACGAAAATGATGGAACTGTAATGGATATGTATTCTGAAAATCCGACAGGAACAGATCCATATATTTATAATCATGGAGTCAAACAATGTGGAAATTATAGTGTTGAAGGAGACTGTTACAACCGAGAACATGTCGTACCGCAAAGTTTATTTAATCAGAATTTACCGATGAGATCTGATGTCCATTTTGTTACACCTACTGACGGAAAAGTCAACGGAATGCGATCAAATTATCCTTTTGGAAAAGTAGGATCAACCTCATTTACATCACTAAACGGTTCTAAACTGGGAAGTTCAGTATCTGCAGGTTATGCGGGGACTGTTTTTGAACCAATTGATGAGTTTAAAGGTGATATTGCCAGAATGATATTATATTTTGTAACCAGATACGAGACGCAGCTATCAGGTTTCAGCAGCGGAAACATATTAGGTAGTACAGCCTACCCTGGCTTACAGACATGGGAATTAAAACAATTACTCGAGTGGAATAATTTAGATCCTGTTTCTCCTTTTGAGATAGCAAGAAATAATGCGGCATTCACTTACCAAGGTAATAGAAATCCATACATCGATCGTCCTGAGTTCGTCGCTTTAATTTGGGGTGCTTATATGGGAGTTGCAGATGTAGATTTGTCAAAAAGTCTTGTGATCGTTCCTAATCCCGTAAAAGATAATAAGATTTATGTGTTAGGCGGAAAAAATCTAGGACAATATAAAATTGCTTTGATTTATAATATGACTGGTCAATTAGTACAGACAATTGAAAATCCATTTCAAAAAGATAATACAATTATTCTTACAGATCTTCCTAAGGGTATTTATATTTTGAAAACTGGCGATCTGAATACAAAGTTTATTATAAAATAAATCAATAAAAAAGATTATTTATAAAATACTGTTCTAAGTCAAAAAAATTATAATATTGGTTAGATTGTAAATTATAATATCTCCCATTAGTTGAGAAGGTTTTTATGTGTAAATATTTAATACATAAATAAAGAATAACTTTTTTGTACCATATTTGTACCATAAAAATATAACTATTTGATTTATAGTAGTTATTATATTAGAAGAAGTAAAATAATGATTGTTTAAATAACAATTAATAATAAATAAATCGCTGTAAATGTAATGTTTACAGCGATTTTTATTTTTGGACTTTTTTATTTATACATAGAACCTATGTTATCATAAAATTTCCTTTAAAACCTTTCCGAAAGCGATTATATTAAATGGTCAGACGGCAGAACTGAAGTTTTTTGAAAGAAAATAATAAACCAGATCAAACTAAAAATAATATTTCAATCCTCCTGTAATATAACCATGCAAAGCCATTACTGAGGTCTCGTCGGTTCCTAAAAGAGAAACAGAGCTATTGATATAATTGAATGAATTGAGATTTAATATATTATTCATTGTGATATTATATTCCAGTGCCGAATTTTCTTTTCTGTATGAAATCTGTCCTCCTAAAAGACAATTTTTTACTATATTCTGTGGTGTTTTCTGGATGAGATATTCCCCAAGAAAACTTCCAATCCATTCTTTTTTAATATTTGTTCTAAGTCCTAAAGATAATTTTACATTCTGCTGACTTGAAGATGTATTAAAAAGACTTTGCTTAAATACTGTTTGAGTAAATGTATATCCCAAGTCAAATTGTACAGGGATCTCCTTAAAATTTGTTACCAGTTTTTGTCCTAATTGAAAATTTTTCAAATGGGTTTGATTGGGAATATGATTAACAAAATTATTGATACGGCTATATGATCCTGTAAATTTAGATTTTAAAAAGAGAAAACTTCCGATTCTCCTGTCATCAGATGCAATGAAAAACCAACGATCATTCAGATTGCCAGGAATATTGAGGGTTTCCGATATCATACCAAAATTAGATACATCAGATGAAAAATTAGAATTTGCTTTTTCATACATCAGCATTGAGAAAAAATAATTCCCTCTGGACAAATTGAAACGAATGAAATTGAATTTAAAAGTATTTGTATTGGCCAGATCTTCAGGGCGTAATGAACCATTTCGCATGTATGATAAATTCCGATTGTAATTTTCATCATATAATAGTTGAGTAAATTCCGGAGATTTATATTGATTTAAATATTCTAAACTGAAAACCATACTTGCTTTTAAACGTAGTTTGTATTGTACCTTCAGGTTCTTTTCAAAATAATGCTTTTCCACCTGATTAAAATTGATAAAATGGGAGCTCAGTGTTCCTGATAAGTCAAAACTCCCAATGCTTTTCTGAGTGAAAATTTCATTAAAATAATGGTGGGTTTTTAAATTTTTTGCTTCGGATTTGTTACTAAAAGCTTCTGATAATATAGCATTTTCATCTTTGACAGAAAACCCTGACCGAAAGTTGGCGGTAACAAACTTGAAGCTGTTTTGAAGAGAAAAAGTCAAAGTGTATTTTTTAGAATCAGTAGCTAAACTTTGCGATAAACTATTAAGGGAATTTTGAAAAATATTCTCAGTAGAATTTACATGTAACAACGACCTGTAATTATTTTGCTGTTGAGAAAAAGCAAAGATCATTTTGGAACGGTTAAAACTTTTATTCCAGGAAAGAAAATTCCCAAACGTTGTATTTTTAACAGTATTTTCAATATCAAAAATACTGTTTTTAAGAAAGGTATTTCTGTTTATGCTTTGATTAAAATTGTCTTCTGAGGGATTGTATCCAAAACTATAATATAAAAAACTGTCATCCGGAAACGTTTTTTTTACTTTAACGTGAGTGGTTCCAAAATATCCTTTGTTTTTTTCTGAACGGTTTTCGAAAAAATTATAGGTTGAAGGTTGTTCTGGGAATGCTATCCTGTTAAGAGTTGAAAGTTTCTCTAATCTTGAAGCGTCAAAAACAGAAAATGCAGTTACGGACAAATTTTTTCCCAATTTTGAATACTGCAGCGCCCCGAATAGATTATCTTTTGATTTTACTTTTCCATCGTTGTTTAAAAAAGTGGGAATATCTACATCTGGAGCATCGTTTGTATTACTTGCTTCTTCCTGCCTGTTCATTTCATAGAAATCCGTCATACTTACAGGATCTTTAGCAATAGAATTGGCATCTGTAATGAATGCTAAATTACCGGATTTACTGAATTTAAATACATTAGAGTGTAGCAGGTAGCTGTTTTTATTTCCATAACTGGCTTCGGCATTTCCTGTAATCCTTCCTTTATACTCGTTTTTAATCTTTAGATTAATTGCAGTAGATTGATTTCCGTTAATTGTTGTATAATTCTTCCAAAAATCAATCCCTTCAATCATATCCGCAGAAATATTCTGAGTAGACATTTTATGATTCTTTCCGAATAATTCATTACCATCAACCAAAACCTGCCCTATCACATTTCCATTATTGGTAACTTTACCATTCTCATTGATGTCCAGTCCGGGTAATTTTTTGATCAGATCTTCTACAGTTCTTTCTGTTCCGTCTTTTATGGCTTTTATGTTGTAAGAAATGGTATCTCCTTTTGCAAACGAAATTTTTGGACGTGCTTTTATTTTAACGTCTTGTATTTCGGTGATCTGTTGTTCTAAAGTGATCTGAAAAGTAGTTTTTTGTGATGTATTAATCTCTACCAGTTTTGTTTTGTACAGCAAAGAGGTAAACTTTAATGTATAAACAGCTTTTTCCGGAATAACAAAACTACAAACACCATTTTCGTTTGTAGTTTTAAAATTTATTGTTTTATTGTTTCTTAAAAGTTGTACGTTGATATGATCAAGATTTTCTTTTTCTTTATTTACAGTGTTTATTAAAATTTCCTGAGCGAAAGAAACTAAACTGAAAAAAAGAAAAAAAACCGTAAATAGATACTTCATTTTTAATTGCAGGCAAAAACAAAATCAATCATCTTGTTATTTATTTTGTATAGTTTTCATCAATTCTTCAGCCTTCTTCTGACTACTGCCTATCATTTTCTCTCTGCCTTCAGCAATTTTTCGTTTTAATTCATCACCTTCATATACTTTTAAAGCCGAATCCATCATTTTTACCTCTTTTTTATCCACTTTTTTTGAAATGTTTACCGCATAACATAAGATATTGGGAGACTCTACTTTAAGAATCAAACCGGGTACATTATAATAATCGTAAGGTCCTGCAGAAACAGGAATGTCTTCGGTGTACCAAACTTTGCTTACGATATCTCCATTTTTGTAGAGTGCTGCTTTGCAGTTATAATTTTCAATGGTCTGCTTTTCATCAGTATATTCAATGCTTACATCATCCACAGGATAATAGCCATAAAACTCTTCTACAATATAATCACGTAAACGATAATAACCTTTTTTATTGCTTAAGCGGAAAAATTCTGTTTTTTGTTCTCTTGGAGATAATTTTTCATTCGGATCTCTTTCAAAGAAGCTGTTGCCATCATCATAATACAATACATATTTTTCAGGCTTTTTGGCGTTCTGCAAAACCTGTCTTTCAATTTCTTCTTTTTGATTTTGTGAAAGGGTAAAACCATTATAATTGATTTTAGGCTTATTAATGGTTTCGTAAGTAACTTGTATGGATTGTTGGCCGTAGATGAATGAGGACAAGATCAGTACGAAAATTATAAAATGTTTTTTCATGAAATTATTTTTAATAGACAAGAGACTATAAGCCTCTTGTCTATTTATAGATGAGTGTAATTACACGTTAACTACATAAACATTTGTTCCTCCACTTTCACAAGGATAAGTAGTTTCACACGTTGAAATGATTACTGTTTCTCCATCTACTTTTGTAGTAGCAATCGTAACATCTTTACATTCTGCGACAAAACTTTGTGGTTTTTCATTGGAATCAAGTTGAGGTGATGTTGAATTCTGCTCAACTTTTGTTGTAGTAGTTTTTACTTCATGTTTTTGTACATCGTCTTTAGCGAAAACTAAAGTGGTTCCGGCAACAAATAGTGCCGCAATTAAAATTTTTTTCATGGATTATTAATTTTATTATTACATAACAAATATAGAATTATTTTTCAATTAACTCTAATGGATAATGAATGATTTTATTATGTTAAATCTAATATTCAGGTAGATAATATGATAACTTTTTTGGAATTTGATGGAATTTTATTAATCCTGCTTTGAGTAGGGCTACAGTTTATATATCTTTTTTATCTTCCAGAATCATTTTACCCCAATCATTGATATGATTTAATAATGGAATAAATGAAAGACCCAAATCTGAAAGACTATATACAACTTTTACCGGAGGCTTTGTTCCAAATACCGTTCGTGTTATCAGCTGATCTCTTTCCAATTGCCTCAACTGAATACTTAAAGTTGTTTCTGTAATAAAAGAAAGCTCTTTTTTGAGCTCACCAAACCTTTTATCTCCATTTTTTAAGTGGCAGAGAATAACTCCTTTCCATCTTCCCCCAATAAGATCCATCACAAAACTTACAGCACATGGATAAGATTTTTCATCAACATTGATATAAGACGTCTCACATTCTTTTTTCATTTTTTTAATAGTATCTATATGGATAGTTATTTCATGCTAATCGTGCAAAATTTATTTTTACACAATATTAATCAGAATAATAAAAATAGAAAAATGTACAAGTTAGCACAAATTAATGTTGCCAGAATGATCGGAGCCAACATTGAAGATCCCATAATGGAAGAGTTTGTAAACCATCTTGATTCGGTAAACCAGTTAGCAGAGGAAAGTGATGGATTTATATGGAGACTAAAAGATGAAGAAAACAATGCTACAAGCTTTAATCCATTAAACGATGAGCAGGTTATCATCAATTTATCCGTATGGAGAAATATAGAATCGCTTGAACATTTTACTTATAAAACATTTCACGTTGAGTTTCTGAGAAGAAGAAAAGAATGGTTTCAAAAATATGGAAAAGCTTACTATGCACTGTGGTGGATTAAAAATGATGAATATCCGGATATAGAAGAAGCATTGAAGCGCTTAGAATATTTACAGCAGCATGGTCCCACTTCCTATGCATTTAACTTTCAGAATGTTTTTCAGACATTATAGCTGTAATGTAAGACCTTTTATCTGATATTTTTACAGGGTAGTGGTGAAAACTTTTGCAATCAGCATGTTAATAAAGCTATCTTTGTACAGTTCAGTATTTTATTGAAATAAATGAAAGAAAGATATATTGCTTTTCTGGCACTTGCCGGAATCATATGCTTACTAAGTTATACTTCTAATGACCCTACAGGATATACTGTGGAAGAGCTTCGTACATTGTACAGCAGCGGAGATCAGAGTAAGTGGCCGGTTCCTCATTTATTTGATGAAGCTAAAGAAGGTTTTCAGGATATCGGGCCTTTGCCTGAGATGAGTTTTCCTGAAGATAATCCCTATTCTGAAGATAAAATGGAACTGGGAAAAATGTTATTTTTTGATCCGAGATTGTCAGGAAGCGGACAAATTTCCTGTGCAAGCTGCCATAATCCGGAAACAGGATGGTCAGACGGAAGCAGGGTTTCTATTGGGCACAATAAGCAGGCCGGGACCAGAAATGCACCTTCTTTGATCAACATAGGATATGCCAAATCATTCTTTTGGGATGGCCGTGCCGCAACTCTGGAAGAGCAGGTGAAAGCACCTATTGAAAACCCGGTAGAGATGAATCTTCATATGTCGATGGCAGCAAAAAACATCAGTAAGATTGATGAATATAAACCTTATTTTGTGAAAGCTTTTGGAAATGGCGAAGTGACAGAGGAGAAAATTACAAAGGCTATTGCTACATTCGAACGTTCTCTGGTAAGTCCGCCTTCAAAATTTGATCAATTTGTTACAGGGAAGAAAGATGCTTTAACAGATTCTGAAATCAACGGTCTTCATTTATTTCGGACCAAAGCAAATTGTATCAATTGTCACAATACACCGTACTTCTCTGATCAAAAATTTCACAATCTTGGGTTAACTTATTATGGAATGCAATATGAAGATCTTGGAAGATATTTAGTGACTAAAAAAAATGAAGATATAGGAAAATTCAAAACACCTGCGTTGAGAGAAGTTTCTCATAACAAACCTTACATGCATAACGGACTTTTCCCTGAACTGGCGAACGTTGTTATGACGTACAATGCGGGAATGATAAAAGAAATTCCAAAAGAAAGCCAGCTTAATGATTCTAAATTTCCCCACAAGTCAGGAATGATACAAAAGCTGAATCTGACAGATGACGAAGTTTTTGATATCGTAGCATTTTTGAAAACTCTGAACAGTTACAAATACAAAATGCACCCTCCGGTGCTGCCTAAGTCATAAAAACTCTTCCGACTGGAAGAGTTTTTTATTAAAATCATTATCTGAATTATTTCTGTATTGGCTCTATAGTAACAAAAGCACGCAAACGGATATCATCTTCTACGTCAATGGGTCGGAATAAATCATACCAGCCTGTACGGAAACCTCCCGCACCGTAATTAATGTGTACATAAAAGATATTATTTTTTTCCAGAAATCCGTCTATGACTGTCGAATGTCCATAGGTAGTAAAGTTCCCCATGTGAAAATAAACAGGTCTTTTCTGACCGATCTCTTTTTTAATCAATACAATGATGCTGTCTCTATCAATTAAATGTTTGATATCCTCTTTTTCAGCAATGTGCATCATATGCTCCTGTGAAAAAGGAACTTCACCGGTAAAACTTCCATAAAAAATAGCTTTACATGCAAAATGTTTTTCGACTTGAGGAGCAGGATTGATCATTTCCAGGTATTTAGAAGTTCCGAAATCCTTTCGGACAGCTATAGCGGTAAGATAAGAATAATAGGATACGGCGTCTATAGTTTCAGGCTTGCTTTTATCACCGATATCCGCTGCAAAATTCTTCCATTCCGGGGAATAATCCGATAAATCCTCTTTAATGACATATCCTTTGGAACAGCTGTAGGAAACTGTACCATATGGTTTTAAGTGATGATAATAAAGGATTTGTGCCAATGCAGTACTCCAGCATCCCAATACTTGTTTTTCAGGGGCGTATTTTGCATATATTCCCCATTGATCCCAGTTGGTTTCCAATAGGAAAGGAGCTTCAATTGCAAGAGGTCTTTGTGCAGGGACCTGATTCTCGCTAATCTGAGAATAGCTACTATTCCCAGCCAGTAAAAAGATAACGGATAGTAAGTTGATAAGCTTCATAAGTAAAATTTTATGCAACAAATAAACACTATCTGGAAACCCTAGCCCACTCAAAACAGGTTTTGAGAGTAATTAAAATACTGTCATTTTACAGATTGCAGATATGTTTTGGGAGAAAGTCCGGTATGTTTCCTGAAAATTCTATAGAAACTGGCTTCAGAGTTAAAGCCGCATTCAAAAGCAATACCTGTAAGGCTGAGATGTCTGTATTCCGGATTGTTCAGTCTTTTCTTTACCTCTTCCACCCGATAGCTGTTTACCCAGCTTCTGAAATTCATATTAAATTGAGCATTAATGGCAGCAGAAACCTGGCCTTCAGGAAATCCAATCCTTTTTGCTATATCCTTCAGGTTTAATTCTGGTTCCATAAAAGCAAGCTCTTTTTCCATAAGTTCCGATAATGCTGATTGAATAGCAGAAACATTTTCTTTGTTAACAGGAATTTTTATGTTGGTATCTGTAACCTTAGGCTGTTCAGTTTGGACCTGATGAATTTTATCGTCTGGAATCCGGATGATTTGTACTTCAGCGGTCAGCATATTGCGGTATCCCTGAAAAGATAGAAAATAAATCAGCAGGGTAAGGTATCCATAAAATATTTTCAGATAGAGAAATGAATTGTCAAGCTGTAAAATATTTGAGGATACAGAAGATAAAAGCAGCACAAGGACGAGTATTCCGGTTCCGATAAGAAGATTCCGAAGCCATGTAAGCTCCTGGTACTGAGTTGCAGATTGGCTGGTAAAAAGCCATTGCCTGTATTTTTGTATCTTCTGAAAACTTAAGTACCAGTAAATGACAGCAGAGCAAAGGGCAAAAACGTCTTCCATCCACTTTAAAGCATTATAAAACAGGTACTTTTCAGCGATAAAATCCATTGCTTGTACATAAGGCTGCATAAGACTGATAATATATACAATTACCGCATGAAACTGAAATACCAAAGCAGGAGCAAAATGCAGCCATTGTCTGCGTTTCAATGAAAAGTTTTTTTCTGTGAGGGAGCAGGTATACAAATAAAATAAAGGTTGGATAAGGGTATCGATTGCCAGAGGAAAATAATGAAGACCGGCGTATTGCCACAATCCCAATGTATGCAATAATATTTTAATATTCAGAAAAGCAAGGATAATCAATATAGCGGATAATATTTTTTACCCGGTGTATGAGATGAATAAAGCCCGGTAGCTATTGCCGCAGCTATTCCCTGTATGACACCCATGATAACAACTGTATCAAAAATAGTAAAGGTTCCAGTCATCTATAGAAGACTATAAATAATATCCTGCTAATATACAGACTTCGATGATTACATAGTAATGAAAATTGTATACACATATTTTATTTAAAATTATAAAAAACCACAGTAAAAGTTACTGTGGTTTTGTTATTGTCTTAAAGAATTTCCACTTCTTCCGGGACCACAAAAAGAATGGTACAGCCTTGTTCGGATTTCACAGAATGTTTAAAATTAGGCGGAGTATACAGGTAATCTCCTTTTTCAAGCCGGGCGCCTGCAATATCGGCATTGCCTTCCATGATAAAAAGTTCTTCTCCGGCAGGGTGATTGTGATAAGGATAGCTGGCTCCAGGTTCAAATTTTAAAAGAATGCTGGTGGAGCGGTTTTTTTCAGGATCAAATTTTAAAGATTTTACAAAAATACCTTCATAATGAATTCCTTTTTCAATTAGAGGCTGCCATTCTTTCTGCTCTGTTTTTACGATGTAATCGTGGATGTTGGTGTTCATGATTTATAAATTTTAATTGTTATTGATGTTAAACTGATCTAAGCTCCATACGTATCTGGAAAAAGTACTCAATAGAAATGCTCCGGCACTGAATGCAAAAACCGAATAATCCAGAGGTTCTTTAATGCCATAAGAAATACTCATAGCAACAGCGAATAATAAAGTAAGAATAGAAGCGCACAAAGCTGTTTTTTTCACCTGATATCCCAGAAGGAGAAGAATTCCTATTGAAAGTTCAGCTGTAGTAGACAATACGGCAATAGCAGGTGCCCAGGATTGAGGTAAAAACGAATTCGTTTCAGCAGTATACTCTACAAATTTTTTCCAGCCGGAAGACTTGGCTCCCCAAAGATTAAGTCTGCTTGCCACTGCAGATAAAAATCCAAAAGCTAAAGCTATTCTTAATAGAAAAACGGCCATATCCTGTTGCGTTTTCATACGTATAATTTTTTGGTTTTAATTACAGTACAAAGTTCAGCAAAAGCCGTTGCCGAAAGAATAGACAATTCCGGGAAAAGCATGTAATATTTGAGAAGGAAGTTGGAAGTTATTGTAAAGCTGTTAATTTTTTATAAGGGATAAAAACCTCCATGGTAGCTTTAAATTTCCTTTACTGTTTTCTGATAGTCTTTGGGAGAGCGTGAAGTATGTTTTTTAAAGAAATTCGAAAAATAAAAAGGATCATTAAAGCCAAGTTGGTAGGCAATTTCTTTTACGGTCAGTTTTTCATACATCAAAAGTCTTTTGGCTTCAGAAATGGTAAGGCTGTAGATCACATTCTGTGCGGTTTTATTGGTGTGAAGCTTTGAAACCTCATTTAGCTTGGCTTCAGTTGTTCCTAAAAGATCAGCAAAATCAGAGACCTGATAATTGTTTTTAAAATGATCCCTTACGCTTTCAAGGAATTTTAAGAATAAAGCATCCGGTTTCCAGATTTCATCACCATTGGCAATTTTACTGCGGTTGATTTCTACCAGAAGCAATTCAACCAATGAGTGGGTTGAGATCAGATATTGGTAAGGCTGTTCCTGAATCTCTTTTTCAATAGTATTCAGGGTTTCAGTAAAAAATGAAGGATGTCGTACAGTGATCATTTCATTCATTCCGAAATGACAGAAGAGTCCGTTGTGGAAAATAAGCTCAATATCACTGTCACTTTTACAGAAAAAATCCAGGGTAAATTCCAAAGCTGTAAGTTCTCCTTCAACGGATTTTAGCTGATGAAACTGTCCTGATGTAATGGTTACAGTCTGACCGGTCTTCAGGGTGAAAGTATTTTCGTCAATCAGGATTTCAGCACTTCCCTGACTGCACCAGAATAAGGTATATCTGATGACCCGTCGCGGTTCAGGATATCCTGGCTGGTTGGAGTATTTTCTTATTTCAATCATTGTTTGATCTGTTAAAAGTTGAATATAACTTGAACGGATAAATTTTATTTTGATTTTTCGTTATCAATTTTTTCTAACTGCTTTTTTATTGAATTTACATTTTCTTCCGTAAGTTTGCCATAGCCATGATCCTTGATTTGGCTTAATTGTAATTTTGATATTTCATCTTGCTTATCTTTATTTTTTAATAACTGATCCCGCAATGAAATATAATCCTGAGCTGAATATACTTCATCTTTCAAAAACTCTGAAATATTTTTATTTTCTCCGACGCACCCTAGAGTGTACTTCATGATTAAAGGATTGTCAGAATAGAATGAATAAACCTCTATGAATCTTTTATCATTTCTTTTAAATAATTCCTGACCAGCATAAACCCTTAAAGCATTGCTGCCACTCATCGCATAATAGTAGAGCTCATCATTACTTGCTATCTTAGCAACTTTTTTAAATTGATTATAAATCTTGCTTGCTTCACCTCCAGCTCCAATATTAGGTGACTCTGCATATGAGATATTGTCTAAAGGCTGTGCCAGTTTTTTTACCTTATCAGAAATCTGGGCATTACACCCTATGCAACTGAAGGTGATTAAAAATCCATAAAAATATTTATTCCTCATTATTTATAAACTATTTAAAGTTAAATAAAATAATTGAACGATTAAATACCTAAATTCGTGTAGACTTAAACAAATTCAGAATGAAATATTCAAAAATTATTATCGTTGTAACCCTGTTGTTATTTCAGTGGGGTACAGCTCAGGAAAAAGCAGATGTTGTGGTAAATAAAGCTATTACGGAAGCTAAGGCTGGTAAGAAAAATGTTTTACTGATATTCCATGCTTCATGGTGCAAATGGTGCAAGATGATGGAAAAGAATATGGATCTTCCTGAAACCAAACCTATTTTTGACAAAAGGTTTGTTACAGCATATATAGATGTGCAGGAAAGAGGAGATAAAAAAAGCCTTGAAAATCCGGGCGGACAAGAGCTGATGAATAAATATAATGGCGAAAATGCAGGACTTCCTTTCTGGCTGATTCTCAATCCGAAGGGTGAAGTTCTGGCGGATTCTTTTGATGCCAAAGGAGAGAATCTGGGCTCACCGGCAACACCGGAAGAAGTAGCCACTTTCATTTCCAAAATTGAAAAATCTTCAAAATTGAATAAAGAAGAAGCTCAGACAATAGAGAAAGTATTTGTGAAGAAATAAAGAATATAAGTCTTTAAAGAAATTAATTTCCAGAAGATATCATTTTCTTGTGATACTCAATTTATATAAAAGGACGAAAACAATATTGTTTTCGTCCTTTTTGTTTTTTAATTATTTCCCAAAATACATCTGATCCTGCTTCTGCTGTTCATTATAAATGATCTGGAAACTTACAGGCATATATTGATAAAGAAGTTTCCAGTGCTGGATCTTTGCGTGTTTTTTGAAACTTTCAAAAGATCTTACAAACAGATTTTCAATCATGGTTCTTACATAGGAATTCCCGTTTCTGTAAAGCCAGTCCATCAGCTTGATATGATGGGCAATGATATTGATCTTCGATTCCTGCAGCAGGTTTTTCAGATAATTCACGGTAGCCTGCATGATTCCGGCGAAATTGTCCTGTACAGACAACTGTGTGATTTCATTGCGAAGTGGCGGATAGAAAAATTTTAAGTATTCAACAGCTATTTTTTGATTAATAGTTTGCATTTGTACTTTCATCATAATTAAGAATTTTTCAAACACTTTGTATGGCAGCGAAATGTATACCAAAATTTAAAGGCAGGCTGCAAAAATAAATACTCCTACAATTACAGCGATGTGGGTGAGTAATATCTCTGCATTGTGTCTGTTAGTCGTGGCTTCCCAGGTTTTCCAGTCTGAAATTCTTCTGATTTTATTTTTCATAATCTATTGATTGTGAGTTATTTTTATTTTTGTTTAATTTAAACACTTTGTAATGAAACGGATAAAAAATGTAACAAAACCTTTATATGCCGTGACTGTAAATTTGTCTTGAATATACTTTCTGAAGGTTGGCAGAAATGTGACTAAAAATCACTTTTCTGTATTCCTCACTGCAGAACGCAGTACAATTGTCCAGAGAATAGATAAAAGTGGTCTCAATAGCATTCTTTAATACCGTATCTCCGTCAATGTAAATTTTGTCCATTTTCTGTAAACTTCTGAACAGTAGATTTCTGTCATTCTGGCGGATCATATTTTTAATGAGTTCCGTGAAGGTGCGGATAATGCTGTATGAGTTTTGAATTTTAATTTCTTTTACTTCTTTTTCAAAATCGGGAACCACATCAGTGATTTCCTTTACGGCCTGTAAATAGTTCATAATATGATATTTTAATTTGGATTGTGTTCAAGCATTTTGATGATGGCACCAAAGATGAAAACGGTTAAAAAAGCAAAAAAGAGCAGATGATAAGGTTTCAGCCATTTGGGAGTTTCCGGGCCTTTGCTTTTTAATCTTCTGAGCTTGTCGAGTCTGTTTAAAGTCTTTAAGTCCATTTTTCTATGTTTTAAAATCATGATGCCAATGGTATTCCGTTGAAAATAAAATGTAATAAACTTGTTGATAGTTAGTGTTTTGTGGTTTTATTGTCAGATTCTTTAAACAAAAAAGCGTGTCAAAATGATAAGGTTTTTATCAATTTGGAAAAGTGCAAGGCAAAAGACTATGTTACCTGCCATAACAAATGACCTACTGATCATTCCTCTCCCTTGGAGGGGTGGCTGAAATTCAAAGAATTTTTGACGGGGTGGTCAAAAGAGAGTACTACAAAATGACATTTTTTAAGTTTCGCAGAAAGGATAAGAATGAATATCTTTGCAGTCCAAATATTCAGAAAAATGTTTTCAAAAATAATAGTACACAGAGTCGGAAATAAGATTAACGGAGATTCCCTGACACTTTCCCAGGAAGAATTGAAACTGGAAGAAGGAATGGCAGAGTTGCTTGAAGATTACTTTTTAGGATCCTTCAAATCGGAAGAAACTTTTCATTTTTACAGTGACACCTATCTGGTGAATAATCCGGTTTACAGTGCTGTTTCCGAAATTTTTGATGATAAATCCAAATTTATCTGGGAATCTGAGAACATTGCCAAACATCTTTTTGAAGCTGCAGAAAACCCAAGGGTTCAGAGTGGTGAGCTTTTCATCGTACTTTTTGAAGATGAAAGTGATCGTCCTGACAAAGTGGATAAAATCGGGATCTTTAAAACAGAGAAGAGAGAATCTTTCCTGAAAATAAATCCTGCAGAAGAAACATTTGATATTGAAAAAGATCAGGGTATCGGTTTATCCAAAATTGATAAAGCGGCTTTGATCTACAACAATAATAAAGAAACCGGATATGTACTTTCTGTGGTTGACAACAACAAAAACGGGGATATGTATTACTGGTTCGAAGATTTCCTGAAAGTAAAACAGCGTGATGATGAATATTTCCACACGCAGGAAGCTTTGATGGTGTATAAAGATTATATCACCAAACAACTTCCTCAGGAATTTGAAGTTTCCAAAGCAGACCAGGCAGATTTCCTGAATAAATCCATCAATTTCTTTAAGGAAAAAGAAGAATTTAAGCTGGACGAGTTTGCTAATGAAGTACTGGGTGATGAGCATGTAATTGAAAGTTTTGTGAACTTTAAAACAGATTACGAACAGGATATGCAGGTGAATATTGCCGAGGAATTCCCAATCAGTGAAGCTGCGGTGAAAAAGACACAGAGACACTTTAAAAGTATTATCAAATTAGATAAAAACTTCCATATCTACATCCACGGAGACCGGCAGAAAATCGAAATGGGTGAGGATGATAAAGGAAAATATTACAGACTTTATTTCGAAAAAGAAGTATAAAAAAGAAGTCTCCGGTTCCATAATAATATCATAACTTTATTGCTGATTACAAAATAACAGCTATGAAATTTCTGATTATTTTCTGGGGAATCTTTCTCTTTTTTTTCTGCGCTCCTTTTCCTATTTTATTGTATATGTTGAATGAGGAGCTGGCAACAGAACCGAGAAATTCATTAGCGGTAAGCTATGGGTATCTCGGTTTTTCTTTGTTAATATGGGGATATGTGATCATTTTCTTTATCAATAAGCTTTTCATTACAACTTTTAAAGAGAAAAATACGATAAAGTCTATTCTTCGGAACGGAATTCCAAGAGAAGCCAAAATCATTGATTACAAACTCCTCAAATACATTGCTAAGAAAAACATGAACCTCATTCAGGTTACGCTTTCATTTCCCAATCTCAGCAATACGGTGATAGAACATAAAACGATGTTTCATGATTCTAAACCATACGAAAAAAGATTTGATGCAGGAAACAAAGTAAAAGTACTGCTGAATCCTCAGGCATCAAAGGAACCTTACTTTATTTTAAGCGATCAGAAAGTGGGATTCAACACATCCGGAATGATGTTAAGAATCGTATTTCTTGTATTACTAATTTCTTATGTCATTGGCTTATACTCTTATTTCTATTGGAGAGAGTCCTTTGATTTTGGCTGGAGGTTTCTGACATTCATGCACCCGATTCTTTTCAGCGGGGTGATGACCATTATATATGTCTTGGTTTATCAGTTGATTTTTGGCAGGCTTTTAAAAAATACAAAAGAAGAACGCATTCTTTTTTCAGGAAGAAATGCTGAAGCCAATATCATCAGTGTAAGTGAGACAGGTCTTCTTGTTAATAATCAGCCACAAATCATGTTTCAGGTAAGTTTTAAAGATTTCAGAGGAACTGAACATATTGCGGTATATAAGAAAATTGTCAGCTTTCTAAAGCTCTCTTCCATTCCTAAACAGGGAACTATTGAGATTATGTATGATGAGAATGATCCGAAGAAGATTATGATTCCCAGAGGGGTTTAGGAAATAAAAAAGGCGAAATAGCATAAAGGCAAAACCTCTAAATATGATAATAAGACATCAGAACAATTAAATACTTTTAGATGTAAAACTCTGTTTTGTAACTGACTATTTAACATATAAAAAAAATACCTGAATTCATTTTTTTAATAAATTCATTTTTGTTTAAATAATAAGGTAAAATCAACTCAGTTTATACGGGAAATTTTTAAATAAAAAATATGTTTTCTTCAGATAAACAGCTACTTAACATAATAAAAAATAACCAATAGATAGGAGTTAGTTGTATACATTTGAGACTTATTAAAAAAACATATTTATGAAAAAATTAAAAAAAATGACTCGTGAACATCTTAAAACTGTAAAAGGTGGAGAAAAACAAGTTTGGATTGCAGAATTTTGTGGTCAAACTGCTACTACAACTCAAGATTGGACGGCAGAACAAGCAAATCAATGGCTTGCTAATCTTGAAGCAAATTACTGTAATTAATATTTGTTTCCTATTAATTATTGCACTTATGGCCTTATAATGTTATAAGTGCATTTTTTTTGCAATCAAAAATAATTCTATGTATTACTATAAAAAATTATTTCAATTATTAACTTTATTTTTTAGTGTCTTATTTTTTTCTCAATTACATAAAAAAGATAGTCTGCGTGGTGAATTTACCTATTTATTAAAAGCTAAATTGAATACATCAACTCCTGATTATAGACACGAAGAATTTTTTTCATTACAGATAGGTAATGAACGTGCTTTTTTTGCGAGTATTCAGTCACTGAAAAGAGATTCAGTATTCCAAGCACTTCCAATAAAAACTTTAGAAAATGGAGCAAAACTGTTAAGTTCGAAGGGAGTATCTATCCCAAAAACAAAATTTTCCTTTACTATAATACAATCAAATGAAAATATACAGTATTTTAACTTAGTTGGAATGTCAATACTCACCTATAAAGAACCGATCATTAAAAATTGGAAATTGAGTAATGATACAAAAATAATAAACACCATTAATTGTAAAAAAGCGGAAGTTACCTTTAAGGGGAGAAATTGGATCGCTTGGTACTCTCCCGAAATTCCATTACCCTATGGGCCATATAAATTTAGCGGATTGCCTGGATTGATTGTTAAAATAACAGATGATAAAGGAGAATATGATTTTGAGCTTGTAAAATCTACACCTGCATTTAAATTAAAAGGTAAATTAATAAAGATAAACGAAAATAGATATAATGGAGCTTTTGAAACGACTCGACCGAAATTTGAGAAAGCGTTAAAAGATGCTAATGCAAATTTAATTGGTGTACTTCAAAGCTCTGAAACCACTATTATACAAGGACAAGAAATAATAAGGCAAAGACAAAAAGAAAGGGAAGAAAACAAAAAATACGAAAACCCATTAGAATTAGAAAAAGATTAGTAATAGCTAATCTTTTTTATTTTTTAACATCTTTACCGGAATTAGATTAGAAAACCTGAACTTTTAAGGATGCAAATTAGCTGTTTTTACCTTTTTGCCCTTTTCTCATTTCCCTTATTCGCTATCTTTGTGTTCTTAGCTAAATCATATGAAAACAAAAATTGTCGATCTGACAAAACCTATCCAATACAATGCAGGAGATCCCTGGTTCATGAGGGTGAAAATTAAACATAAAGCTCACCGAAAATCACATTGGCTGATTCGTCTGGCATTGAGACTTCCATCAAGACTTTTTCCTAAGAACTGGACAGGATGGGCAGATGATACCATCAAAAATATGGGACTTCATGCTACTACTCACATTGATGCTCCGTGGCATTACGGTCCAGTTGTAGAGGGAAAACCTGCCAAAACCATAGACCAGATTCCGCTGGAATGGTGTTATGGAGACGGTATTGTGATCGATTGTACCCATAAAGAAGATTTTGTAGCCATCACGGTAGATGATTTGAAAAAAGATCTTGATAAAAACGGAATTACCATCCGGGAAGGAAATATTGTTCTGATCAGAACCGATCGTGACAAAATGATGGGAACTCCTGATTTTGTGGAAAAAGGGACAGGAATGAGTAAAGAAGCTACAGAATGGCTGATTGATCAAGGTGTAAAAGTCATGGGAATCGACCAATGGGGTTGGGATCTTCCTCTGAAATATATGGCTCAGAAAGCCAAAGAAATGAACGACCCCGAATTCTTCTGGGAAGGTCATCGCGTAGGAATTGAAAAAGAATATTTACACATAGAACAACTTACCAATCTGGGTGCATTGCCTCCATGCGGATTTAAAATCTGTGTATTTCCGCTTAAAATCGTTGGTGGCTCTGCAGCTCCGGCAAGGGTAGTGGCCATAATGAATGAATAGAACATAAATAAAAAAAGAAAGAGCAAACCTGCATTGCAGATTTACCCTTTCAAACATTATCATTTTTAGCTTTATTCTTTATTGAGCTAAGCTTTTTTCCTGAAAAATAAAGCCCTGTTATATTCAAAATTCATTCTGGCAATATTCAGTACAGAAATTCCCTGAGGACATTCCACTTCGCAGGCTTCTGTATTGGAGCAGTGCCCGAATAATTCCGTATCCATTTGGGTTACCATATCCAGTACTCTTTTGTTTCGCTCTTCTTTTCCCTGAGGAAGGAGTGCCATATGGGTGATTTTTGCAGAGGTAAACAGAGCTGCACTTCCGTTTTTACAGGTGGCAACACACGCTCCACATCCTATACAGGCTGCAGAATCAAAAGCTTCTTCAGCTGTCTGATGGGTAACCGGAATAGCAGTCGCATCAGGAGCCTGGCCCGTATTCACCGATACAAAACCTCCCGAAGATATAATTCTGTCAAAAGCAGAACGGTCTACTTTTAAATCTTTCTTCACCGGGAATGCTTCCGCTCGGAAAGGCTCTATCAAAATGGTTTCCCCATCTTTAAATGATCGTAAATGGAGCTGGCAGGTCGTTGTATTTTTTAAAGGACCATGGGCAATACCATTAATCATCATTCCACATTGTCCGCAGATTCCTTCACGGCAGTCGTGATCAAACTCAACGGGTTCATCTCCTGCAATAATCAGTTTTTCATTTAAAGTGTCCAGCATTTCTAAGAAAGACATGTGAGGATTCAATCCTTTCAGGTCGTAAGGAACCAGTTTTCCTTCACTTTTTCTGTCTTTCTGTCTCCATATCTTAAGATGTAAATCCATAATTTTCTGTTTTTATTTGTAACTTCTTACCGTTGGCTGAATTTCTTCAAAGATTAAAGGTTCCTTAATCAGTTCAGGTTCTCCATTTTCACCTTTCCAGGCCCAGGCAGAAATAAATTGATATTCCGCATCATTTCTCATCGCTTCACCATCCGGAGTCTGGAATTCTTCTCTGAAATGAGCTCCGCACGATTCGTTACGGGTTAATGCATCGTAGCACATTAGTTCTCCTATTTCGAAATAATCGGCTACACGGCCGGCTTTTTCCAGTTCTGTATTCATTTTATCTCCCTGTCCGGAAACTCTTACATCTTTATAGAATTCCTGTTTCAGTTTTCTGATTTCCTGAATGGCATACTTCAGACCTTCTTCATTTCTGGCCAGTCCGCAATAATCATAGAGGAGCTTTCCTAAAGTTTTGTGGAAATAATCAACGGTTTTGCTTCCTTTTATATTGATGAAATCGTTGATCTGATCTTTAACTGCTTTTTCAGCCTGCTCAAATTCCGGAGTATCCGGTGAAATTTTTCCGGTATGTATTTCATCCGCCAGATAATTGGCAATGGTGTAAGGCGCAATGAAATATCCGTCAACTGAGGCCTGCAGAAGTGAGTTGGCTCCCAATCTGTTCGCCCCATGATCGGCAAAATTAGCCTCGCCTAAAGCAAACAGTCCCGGAACGGTTGTCATCAGTTCATAATCTACCCAAAGGCCACCCATTGAGAAATGAGCAGAAGGGGAGATCATCATGGGTTCTTTATAGGCATCATATCCTGTTATTTTCAGATACATGTCAAATAAATTTCCATATTTTTCCTTGATCTTCTCTTTTCCCTGTTCCTGTATTGCTTTCGAAAAATCAAGATAAACAGCATTTTTCAAAGGCCCGATTCCGAAGCCTGCATCAATTCTTTCTTTCGCAGCACGGGAGGAAATATCTCTCGGCGCAAGGTTTCCAAATGCCGGATATCTTCTTTCAAGATAATAATCCCTTTCATTTTCAGGAATATCGTTTGGTGCTCTGGTTTCACCTTCTTTTAATGGTACCCAGATTCGGCCGTCATTACGTAATGATTCAGACATTAAAGTTAGTTTAGACTGATAATCTCCGGATTGCGGAAGCGAAGTAGGATGCACCTGAATCCAGCTTGGGGAAGCCATTAAAGCTCCCTTTTTATGGGCTCTCCAGATAGCAGAACCATTACAGCCCATCGCAAGAGTAGACAGATAATAAATTTTTCCGTAACCTCCCGTTGCTAATACTACAGCATGGGCTGCATGTCTTTCAATATCTCCGGTATCTAAATTCCTTACAATAATTCCTCTGGCTTTACCATCAACAGTAACCAGATCAAGCATTTCATGTCTTGAAAATAATTGTACAGAGCCTTTTCCGACCTGTCGCATTAATGCCTGATAAGCACCCAGAAGCAGCTGCTGTCCCGTTTGTCCTCTCGCATAGAAAGTACGGCTTACCTGAACCCCTCCGAATGAACGGTTGTTCAGATATCCTCCATATTCACGACCGAAAGGTACGCCTTGGGCTACAGCCTGATCGATGAGGTTCAGAGAACATTCTGCCATTCTGTAGACATTGGCTTCACGGGCTCTGAAATCTCCTCCTTTTAAAGTGTCTACAAACATTCTGTACACACTGTCACCATCGTTTTTATAGTTTTTGGCGGCATTCACACCTCCCTGTGCTGCCACAGAATGCGCTCTTCTCGGGCTGTCCTGGAAACAGAATGACTTCACATTATATCCCATTTCTCCCAAAGAAGCTGCGATTGAGCTTCCCGCCAGCCCTGTTCCTACCACAATCACATCCAGTTTTTTTCGGTTGGCAGGGTTTACGAGTCTTGCTTTCTTTTTATAATTTTCCCATTTATGTTTTAATGGGCCTTGTGGTATTTTTGAATCTAAAATCATGATCGTTCCTTTTAATGATAAGTAAAGAATACATAAATTGGCATCAATGCAAAGCCTACACAGATAATAATTGAATAAGCAATTCCGATCGTTTTGAACCATTGTACAAACTTAGGATGATATAATCCCAGAGTTCTTACAGCACTGTGTATCCCATGAACCAGGTGATAACACAAAGCGATCATTGATACAACATAAATGATAACGTACCACCATTCTTTAAAGACATTTACAACCAAGATGTAGAGATCTTTATTTCCGTTCTCATCTAAAGGAGGATTTCCGAATTTGTAGATATACCAGAAATTCTGGAAATGGATCACCAGGAAAATCAGGATTAATGTTCCGAGGATTCCCATATTTCTGGAAGCCCATGTACTGGCCCTTCCTCGTTTGTCTGTCTGGTAATCACCACCTGATTTTTTATTTTTCAAGGTAATGATTAATCCGTCAACTGCATGCAGGATAATACTGGCATACAAAACATAAGAAACTATTTTGATAATGATATTTCCTGATAAAAAATGCGAATAGGCATTAAACTGAAGGTGCGCCTGTTCTTGCGGAAGAAAAAGCTGAAGATTTCCAAGGAAATGAATCAACAGGAAGAATCCCAAAAAGAGTCCGGTAAGGCACATCAGCATTTTTCTTGACAATGTTGATAACATATTTTTGATTTAAATGATTAATAATATCCTAAGACTTTCATCCACAATCCTCCTATAACCATATAAATGATCAGTAGAACAATTCCTATCTCAAGACCTCTGAGCCACCATGCTTTAAGGTCTACATAGCCGCTTCCGAAGAATACCGGAGCAGGACCGTGACCGTAATGAGTCAATACCCCGTAAATAGAACCCATGAAACCAAGCATCATCGCCAGTAGCATAGGAGGAATTCCCAAAGAAACCCCTACACCCAGCAATGCTGCATACATGGCAGCTACGTGAGCAGTGGCACTGGCAAAGATATAGTGACTGAAGAAATACACGACAATAATAACAGGGAAGGCGACCTGCCAGCTCAATCCTCCGATCTGAACTTTGATAAGGTTACTGAACCAGCCAATGAATCCCAGTTCATTTAAAGAGCTTGCCATCATCACCAATACGGCAAACCAAACAATCGTATCCCATGCACCTTTTTCACCTTTTACGTCCTCCCAGGTTAATACTGAGGTTAACAGTAATAAGGTTAAACCAATGAAAGCTGTTGTTGTAGCATCAATTGAAAGTGCTCCTCCAAAGATCCAAAGGGCCAGCAGGATAAAGAAGGCTAATAGCATCAGCCATTCGTTTCTGGAAATAGGTCCCATTTCTTTTAATTTATCAGCCGCCATTTTTGGAGCATCTCCTGTTTTTTTCAATTCTGGCGGATATAATTTGTACAATACCAAAGGAACAACAAAGAATGCTACCGCCCCAGGAATAAAACCTGCTGCAGCCCATGACATCCAGGTAATATCGATGCCAAGGTTAGCGGCAAATTTCTGACACATCGGGTTACTGGCTGTCCCGGTAAGGAACATAGAAGAAGCGATGAGGTTCATATAGTAGCTGTTTAAAGTCAGGAATGATCCTAATTTTCTATGGGTTTCCGGCTTTTCAGGAACGGAATCAAAGCTTATGGCCATAGATTTCATGATAGGATAAATAATCCCGCCACCTCTTGCTGTGTTACTTGGAATAGCGGGTGCAAGACAAACGTCGGCAAGCCCTAATCCGTAAGCCAGCCCCAGTGAACTTTTCCCGAAAACTCTGATGAATAAAAAGGCAATACGGTTCCCTAGTCCTGTTTTGATAAAACCTCTGGCAATAAAGAATGAAATCCCGATCAGCCAGATTACTTTATCTCCAAAACCGGAAAGCGCTTTTGTAATAGATTTTCCGGCATCTCCCGGAGCAACTACCTGGGTAAGGGCAGTAAATCCAATGGCCATCATACACATGGTTCCCATGGGAGCAGCTTTTAGAATGATTCCTAAAATGGTTGCTGCAAAGATGGCAAACAGATGCCAGGCATTCTCAGCAACACCTTCCGGGGCAGGAATGAACCATATGATCAACGCAACAACAAATGTGATCGCTACGTTTTTAATATTAATTTCTTTCATGATACTAACTGTTTAATCGTTTAAAACCTACTCTGTACCTGTACAATGAATAGATTGTTGTTGTATTGTGATGTGTTTTCTACCTGATGTTTGTAGCGGTCAAACTGTACTCCCAGCTGAATTCTTGCGCCATAATTTTTCAGAAATTCCAATCCGAACATCGGTGTTATGGTTTGTCTTGGGTTGGAAGCCATTCTGAAATTGGTGTCAAGATATTCGTACCGGCAGGAAAGTTCGAAGGCACTGAGATTTTTATGGTTGATTTCATATCTCAGATTCGGAAGGAAATAAACACCGCGGATCAGGTACTGATCCGGATTCTCTGGGCGCAGCTCAGGGGCAATGGAATTATACAGTACGTGGTTGGTGGCCTGTTTGCCTTCCAGCTGCATGTCCAGGCTCCATTTCGGATCAAAATGGATCAGTGAGCTCAAATCAACTCCCAAAGCATATACTTTTTTGCTGAAAACCTCTCCGATACCTCCATTTAATCCTACATTGAAATTGTATTTTTTGGATAATCCGAAAACAAGCCGGGTAGAATACTGTTTTCCATTGTCATTATCGTTAATCTGGTTTTTTCCGTTTCCATTTACTACTGAAACAGCATATTGGAAAGGAATTTCTCCCAGCTGAAGCTGTCCTGTAGCAGACATTCCGATCTGGAAACTTGTCCAGCCAAGTTTTCCGAATTCCGTATACTGGTTAGACCAGTCTAAAGATTTAATGATATCTATAGGATAAGTCTCTTCAATACCGAACCATGGTCTGAACTGTCCTACGGTAATTGCTAATTTGGGATTGAATGTGTATTTGAGGTAAGCGTTTTCAAGGACCCTGCTTTTGGGATCATTTTTAAAGTCTGCAAGGTTGGCCAAAACGACAACTTCAGTACGTTTGCTGATCTGCGCCCGAACCTGGACCCTCATGTATTTGAGCATGAAATTATTGTCAGTTCCGGATCCATCGGTATGATGAAGTCCGTTTACATCAACATCTTTAGTCATCCCTACAAGGTAACGCGCCTGAAAGAGGCCTTTGATCTGCAGCTGCGGATATTTTACATTATCTTCTTCCTGTGGAGGAGGTGTGGTCTTCAGAGAATCCTGATTCTGAGCATAGGCAGATAGTCCGCAGGCCAGCATGCAAAGTATCAGGCTTTTCTTTTTAATCGAAAAAAAGGCCATATCTATTTTGTTTTTTTATTGTGAACTTTATTTTATCACAAGCTTCAACTCTCGGTCAGATTTTCATGACCGGATTGTACTTATGATGCTCAGTATTCTTTCATCCGCAGGAGCAGATGTATAAGTAAGCATCTTTTTCTGATAAAATATTACTTTAATCCTAAGAAGGTGAATGGAGCAGATTCCTTAAATTCTGTATTGGATTTTCCGCTATATGTGCGATAGTTACTAAGGTCAAGTTTCATTACTTTACCTTTTGGGCTTAAATCAAATTCTTTAAGATCTACCCAGAAAGTATTTGGAGTAAAGACTGTTTCAAAATAATATACCAGGTTCTTCTGATCTGAAACAGAGCGCCATCTTGTAGACGAAATATTAGGTTCTGTTGCAGAAGTGATTCCGTAAGGAACGGAACAGTTTCTGATCACACTGAAAACACTGGCTACCGCTGTGCGGGTATCTGCTGTCTGAGGAATTGCATTGATGTAGTAAGAAGCTCTTACAAAGCGGTCTGCAGCGCGGTTGGTTCCCGGAAGCATAACCGTTCCCGGAATACCTTTCCAGTAATTGTTAAGCGCCAGCTGCTCTTCGAAAATAGGAGAATTGGTCATCACAGTATATGAAGGATCGTGGTGAATTACCAGCTTTCCGCCAATATATTCAAATACTGCGTTGTCTCCTGAAGCATCGGAAATAGAAAGATGGACGGTTGTAAATCTTTCTGTCCCCGGAATATAATCACTTACAATAACGAATGGTTCTTTTCTTGAAAATTCTACAGCTTCTTTTACGGTGGCAAAATTATCAAGATAATATTGAGCCCATAATGAAATGGCAATTCCCTTTTTACTTCCTTTTCCATCAAATTTCGGATATTCGGATTCTCCTAACCAAAGCAGATTGGCCACCAGTCCTTTTTCATTCATGCCGTCAGCTGATGCAATATCCCATGAAGAGCTTACAAGACTTCCGTATTTGGCAGTCCATTTTACAGATTTAGGACCTACCAGCCCATTTCGGTCTATACCTTTCGGTAAAACCCATAAGTTGACAGGGATTTCATCCCGCCAGTCCATAGAACGGGCAGTAATAACGGTATTCTGGGGACCTTTGTACACTACTCTTGTACACGCTTCAGAAGGATTCCATAATCCTATAGAAAGGATCAGAGAAAATAAAATTAATGGGAACTTTTTCATAATAGTATTATTTGAATTTAAATTTTATGTTGAATCTGTTATGAATAATTTAATGTATTTTATTCATATTCATTATTTGGTGATATAAATTTAGCGAAATTTGTTTAAATAAAGTAATTATTTAGGTTAATAATATGTAATTTATGTTATGAATCATGCTTAATGAATGATAATTGGATGGTTGAATATTTTTTTGTATATTTTAATGATATGATATCAAACAGTTGAAAAAATAAAAAATATTTTAATGACCTTTTTCCTTTACTTTCTCATTGTTTTTATCATGTAACGGGTTGATATGTTGTGCTTTAAAATTAGGTACCACAAAATGGAAAGCTGTTAATAAAAATCGTTATATTTGATTAACAGACTGAAAAGACATATGAATTTTATAGAATGCCATGAAGAGCCTATCCATATTCCGGGTTCTATACAAAGTTTTGGCTATTTGATTGGCATTGATGCAGAGCTCCATACCATTACTTTTTTTAGCAGGAATATTTCGGATTTATTTAAAATCGGAAACTCAGAGGAGCTTTTCGGAAGAAAACTTACTGATTTTCAGGAAAGTTTTCAGGGCATTATTGATTCAGAAATCTATACTTCACTGGACAAGTTTACCAGACGCAGTAATGAGACTTATTTCGATAAAATTTTTATCAACGGTAAAGAATATCATTTTTCTGTTTTCAGAAGTGAACTTTATATCTTTCTGGAATTCGAAGCGGTACTGATTAACCCGAATAAACGGATTTCCAATAAGTATGATAATTTTTATATCATCGATAATGAAAAGGAACTCTGGAATCATCTTCTGGAAACCCTTTCAAAAGTGGTAAACTATGACCGGATGATGGTCTATAAATTCATGATGGATGGTTCCGGAAAGGTAATTGCTGAAAAGAAAAATGAGAATATGGAAAGTTTCCTGGGACTTCATTATCCGGAATCTGATATTCCGAAGCAGGCAAGGAATCTTTATCTGAAAAAAAGGAAACGAATCTTCAGCAATGTATATGCAGATACAGTTCCGGTTCTGAGCAAAAGCCCGGATCATATTGATCTTACTTTCTCAGCATCCAGAGCCATGTCACCTGTTCACGGACAATATCTGAAAAATTCCGGTGTAGCGTCAAGTTTCAGTGTTTCTATTATCATTGATGATTACCTTTGGGGTCTGGTAACATGCCAGAATGTGGAACCGAAGCATATTGACCTTGAAGATAGGGTACAAGCCGGTATTTTTACAGCTCTTGCTGCGAATGCTTATTCCTCTTTTAAATCTAAAAGCGAACTGAATTACCGTCTGGAGCTGAATGAAAGAATGTCTCAGCTGAAAACTGAGTTTTTAAAACATAATATTTTGTTTGATTCTCTTATTGAATGTAAAGAAGAGATCAGAAACTTACCTGAAGCAGACGGACTTGCCATTGTTTCGGAAGAAAATGTGATAACAGATGGCAGCACACCTGATCTTGAAAGTATTAACAGGATCGTAAAATGGGCTCTTGATACTACCACTGAACGTATCTATGTGAGCAGAAGCTTTCTTAAAGATCATGGTGAAGAGCTTGGGCTTTCTGAAAATGCGGCAGGAATCATCATTTATTTTATCGAAAGGGAGAAAAATGAAATGCTGATCTGGTTTAGGAAAGAATTCGATGAACATATCAACTGGGCCGGGAATCCGGAGAAAACAATAAGTGTTTTTTCGCAGAACGGAGAAGAAAAACAAATGATCTCACCAAGAACTTCTTTCCGGATTTTTACAGAAAATATAAAAGGACAGTCTAAGAGATGGAATTCCAGAAATATAAGTGCTGTACAGACTGTAAGGGACCTTATCCTGGAAACGTCTCATAAAAATTATAATGCGATCAAAAGGCTTAATGATGAGCTTAAAAAAGTAAATGAAGAGCTTGATAGTTTTTCTTATACTATTTCGCACGATCTTGGTACACCGCTCACCGTAATGAAACTGAATGCTCAGATGCTTTTGGGAAATCTTACGGATGATTCCGGGAAAAGCAAAACCAAGATCAATACAATTATTGAGGAAATCGACAATATGGCTGAAATGATGCATGATGTGCTGCAGCTCAGCCGTGCAAAATACAGTGAAATCCAGCTTGAAAACCTGAAAACGGTTCATACGATTGAGAAGATCTCTGAAAATGCCAAGATGACCTACGGAAGTCCTAACAGTGAAATTATCATTAAGGAATGTCCGGACGTATTGGCTGATAAAACGCTTCTTCATCAGGTGTTTCTGAACATCATCAACAATGCCGTAAAATACTCTTCTCATAAAGACGTTCCCAAAGTGGAAATTGAAGGAACAGAAGACGGACAGACCATTATTTACAGAATTTCTGACAATGGAATTGGTATTCCTGAAGAAGAAAAGCATAAGATGTTTAAGATCTTCAACAGGATGGACAATGCCAAGAAATTTAAAGGAAATGGAGTAGGTCTATCTATTGTACACCGAATCATGAAAAGAATTGGAGGAAATGTTGATTATGAAAGTAATAATGAAGGGACTTCCTTTATTTTAACTTTCAAAAAGCCTTACATTTGAGAAACTTTTAAAACGTTATTATGGTAACAGAATATCTTAAGCAGAATACAGCAGACTATCACGATGCAGCAGAAAAACTTTTTAATTCTGAAAAGATTTTCAACAAGACTTTCACATTAGAGGATTACAAAAAAATCATCCATACCAATTATCTGATGCTTCTTCACAGTGAAGATAAAATATTCAGCAGTCTTTCTGATAAGTATGCAGAAAAACTTCAGCTTGATTCACGAAAGAAGCTTTTCCTTATCGAAAAAGATCTGAAAAGCCTTTCCCTGAACAATCAGAAGGCTTCTTATCATCTTGAATTTGACAATGAACATGAAGCGCTTGGAGCCATGTATGTAATTGAAGGTTCCACTCTTGGTGGAAACGTTATTGCAAAACAGCTTTCGAAAACGGAAGGTTTCGATGAGGTAACTTTCAACTTTTTCGGATGCTATCATGAAAATACAGGACCAATGTGGAAGAACTTTAAAGAAGTTCTGGATATGGAAGTGCCTGAAGAAAACTACAGTGAAGTGCTTTCCGGTGCGAAAAAACTCTATACGTTTTTGCTGAACGTCAATTAATTCATTTAATTCTAATTAAATTCCTGAAAGATTGCGCAATTTTTCAGGAATTGTTAAATTTGGGGAGTTTCAAATTTAAACTTAACTAACAAAAAATAATTTAAAAAGTAACAATATGAAAGTAACTGTGGTAGGTGCAGGCGCTGTAGGAGCAAGCTGTGCAGAATACATCGCAATGAAGAACTTCTGTTCAGAAGTAGTTTTGGTAGACATTAAAGAAGGGTTTGCTGAAGGGAAAGCAATGGATTTGATGCAGACAGCATCTCTTAACGGATTTGATACAAAAATTACGGGTACAACAGGAGATTACAGCAAAACTGCAGGTTCTCATGTGGCAGTAATCACTTCAGGGATTCCAAGAAAACCTGGAATGACAAGAGAAGAATTGATCGGTATCAATGCTGGTATCGTGAAAGACGTTACTGAAAACTTAGTAAAACATTCTCCGGAAGTGATCATCATCGTGGTTTCTAACCCTATGGATACTATGGCTTACCTTGTACACAAAACTTCAGGTCTTCCTAAGCACAAAATCATCGGAATGGGTGGTGCATTAGACTCTGCAAGATTCAAATACAGATTGGCTGAAGCTTTAGAAGCCCCAATTTCTGATGTTGACGGTATGGTAATCGCTGCTCACAGTGATACAGGTATGCTTCCATTATTAAGCAAAGCGACAAGAAATGGTGTTCCTGTAACTGAGTTCTTAAGTGATGAGCAGCAAAAATATGTCATCGAGGAAACTAAAGTAGGAGGAGCTACGCTTACCAAATTATTAGGAACTTCAGCATGGTATGCTCCAGGTGCAGCGGTTTCTGTAATGGTTCAGGCCATTGCATGTGACCAGAAGAAAATGATCCCTTGTTCTTTAATGCTTGAAGGTGAATATGGACAAAATGATATCTGCTTAGGTGTTCCGGCTATCATCGGAGCTAACGGAGTAGAATCAATCGTAAACGTAACATTGACTGCTGAAGAGCAATTGAAATTTGCTGAAGCTGCTAATGCAGTAAGAGAAGTGAATGGAGATCTTAAATTTTAATATTTATCCGCTTTAAGCGGGGATTAAAATAAATAAAATCCGGCTGTTTCATTTTTGAAACAGCCGGATTTGTTTTATGAATATGTTAATGGTGGAAAGATTTCGGCGCGGCCGGAGGCCGCGCCGAAATCTGATTATAATAAATCTGTTATCGCTTCTTGTTTCCATAAAGCGGGTAACAACCTTAAAACCCCTATGCTCGCGCCAGCGTCAGACTACTGTTGCGGTCAACTTACCTTAGGTATTGTTAATATGTCAGAAAATCATATTTTGAGAAGGGTTTTCCATAATGGAAATTATGATACGCTGTTCTTAGGAATTCTTACCAGGAGGATAATGACCCAGATTTGAAGAATGGTCTGTACTATACTGATGATTCCCAGTACAGGATTGACAAACAAATTTTTCAAAATAGAGGAAAACCCGAAAAGCCCTAGTATAAAGGTTACTATAAGAACGTATTTTGCTACTTCATTCCCTTTTCCTATAAGATAGCCTATTCCAAAAATAAAGGTCAGAGTCGCTATTCCGACAAAAATAGATAATCCGGAATTGAAAGGATCATAAGCCCAGATAAATCCTGCAATGCCTAATGCTCCACACACATACATGATATTGGAAGCTTTGGTATGGTTGGGATGTATTGTTATTTCCTGTTTTTTGCCAAGAACCGCCGTTCTGGAAGCAATGAGCGCTGATTCTTCATCAGTAAATTTTCTTCCTCTTGACTGCAATATTTCATAGGCATATTGTACTGCCTGTGGAACAAATTTACTATTAGGGTTAATGTATTTTTCAAGTTCCTGACTGGACATTTTTTCCAGTACATTTTTTTTAGTATCCATTATGGTAATTAGGTTTCTGCGAAATTAATCAAAATGAAGGAGATTACGGAGTAAAGATCTTTGCAGTTATAAGTCTCCCTCGATATTTCAATTATTTATATTTTTCAGAGTTCCGAAATTTTCTCAAACAATTCAGGGTAGTTGATTACTAATCCATTTTCATCCACCGAAATTTCAGCTTTAAAATCGGTTTCAATATTCTCATACAGATATTTATTAACAGCTGTCCGTGTATATTGCTGCTGGACCGGTCTGATATGATGGTTTAAAACATCGATGTAAATAACATCAATATTCTGAGAACCGTTCTCTGAAAGTTTTAAATTGTTGATCGGTAACGTATTGGTGAAAGGAGTCAGAGAAATGTCTATGAACTTGAAATTATTAAATTCAGAATGCACAACACCGTTGATTTTCCAGTGGTTTTGATTTCTTTTTCCTGAAAAAGTTCTTTTAACTGTATTGATCTCTGATTCAATCAGAAAATCCTGAACATTCCAGTCTTTATCACTAAGAATCTTATAATTTAAAGCATATATTTTATCCTTGTGGCAGCCAATGATTTTCGATTCTACAGTATAATCTTTATCGTCTGAATGTAAATTAAAATATTCAAGGGATTGATAAAAGATTCCTTTCCAGATTAATGTCTTCATATCATATTGCTTTGATTGTTGTGGCTTTTTGAATGGCTTTTAATGTCAGCGGGATACTCTTCTGTTCCGGATCCTGCTTAATGTTTCTCTTGCAACTCCCAGAAATGAAGCCAGCTGCGTGAGAGATATACGCTGAATCATATGAGGATGATAGGTTTCCAGATGTTCAAGTCTTTCCTGTGCTGTATAAAGCTTGAACAAATTGGAAAATTCTTCCTGTCTGGAGGCAAACTTGCGAATACAGTGACGTCCTAATGTCTCAATTTCAGGGACTTTAGCAGCGGCTTCAAACAATTTTGTTTTATCAAAAATAATGGCATGAAGTTCCTCACAGGCAATCATATTAAACTCTGATTTTTGACCGCTTCCAAAACTGCTGATATTGGTAGTGATCTCGTTCTCGAAGAAAAATCCGGTATTTTTAATATCACCTTGTATTTCATAATAACTTTTGCAATATCCCTTTTCAATATAAAACAAAGAGTTACAGGTGTCTCCTTTCTGTAACATCAGTTCATTTTTTCTGTAAGTTCTTTCTGATAGGGCAGACTGAAGCGTATGCCAGCTTTCATCGGAAAATGGTGTGAGTGATCTGATATAGTTTAGAAGATTTTGCATGATATCAGAGCGATCTTTTTTGCAAAAATAATAAAATTAAAGAAGACTATTTGTACAATTAAGTTTAGAAACGGATTATATAAGATTGATAAAAATACCTTTATTTTGGTATAGAGTCAGCTATATAAAGATTCATTTTATCAATTTTCAGAATATTGGTATCCTTCGTGTACCAACCTACAAATTTTTCATATTCTGCTTTATTATTAATGAGCCAGTTATTAAACGCTTCTTGATCTCCTATCTGAAATAGGTAATAATTATAAGCATTAAATAGATTGTTATCATCCAATATTTTTTGATAGTTTAATAAAACATTTGACGGATTATTTTTGTATTTCAGATATTCCCTCAATGCTTTTCTTCTGATATCTGACAAGTTTTCCAGATTGATTTCTTTTTTATCGACAGTAGCGAGTGCAAAATATCCGCTGTAAAGAAGACAGAAAGGAAGAGGATCAGTAGGTTTACTGTCTTTTTTAATAGTAATAAAGGCCTGGCAAAAATCAACTGTTGTACTTTTATCTTTGAATTTTATTGCTTTTTTATACCCGTCATATAAAAGTTGACTCATTTCCTGGCTTCTGGAAGTGGTGCGTTCCAGATTTAAAAATATTTCACCATAAACAAGACCGTATAGTATATTATTAGAATTTAAAAATAATTTGGCTACTCTGTAATAGTTTGATGGATATGCCGGTTCTGTCTTTATTCCGTTTTGGTAGCTTTCAATGGCCTCTTCTATTTTTTTTTCAAGTTCAAAAACAACCCCTCTCTCCAGATAAAGTTTTCCGGAAGACGGATACTTTTTTAATCCTTCATCATACGTCTTTATAGCTTGTTCAGGGTTATCGGCATAATCATAGGCATTGCCGAGAAGGGCAAAATAATAGTCATCTATATTGGGATAATCTTTGATTTTTTCTAACAGTGATATGGCACTTTTATAGTCTTCTTTTCGGATATAGGCAAGTGCAATTTCATACGGGTAGGTGTAATCTTGTGGATCTTTTTTTTCACATTCTCTAAGGATAGCGATACCCTCATCATATTTTTCTTTATCAATAAGTTTGACAGCGTCATAAACTTCTGCACATTTAAATGTCTTTTTCTGTGAATATATGAATGAAAAGGTAGTGAGTGCAACTATAAAATAAGTTTGTCGTAACATGAGTTTTTTGATATTAGTCCTAATGCAAATATGCATTTTTTTAAACTAAAAAGAGCGGAAAAACCGCCCTTAACAAAATTTTATCTAACAAGTATGCTTTAGATATAAACACATCCGCATCCTGTTTCCCATTCCTGGCAAAGACGCATCGGTTCATTACATCCCGGATTACCGCCGCCACCGCCGGAAACTCTGTAACAGGTACCATCACTGCAATAATAAGAACCTATTGTAGGAGGACAGTTGCCATCAATATCACATATTGCATAAGGGGTGTCACCTCCGCTGATCAGGACAAGCTGATTTCTCTTTAATTTTTTCAGATTTTTCATAGTAATCATTTTTAATTTGTTGATTACTAATGTATAAATTTTTTAACACACCAGCAAGTGTTTTAATTGAATAGAGCTAGAGATTAATAATAACGACCTTTCTATTCCACATCTAAAGTCATGAAAAGAGCAATTTCTTCCGCATTTTCATACAATCTGGTGTTCAGTCCGGTAATATTGAATCCCATTCTTCTATAAAACTGTATGGCCGGGTAATTGGTATTTTGTGTTTCCAGTTCAATGACCCGGCAGTTTAGTTTTCTTGCTTCTTTAATGGCGTTTTTAATCAGCATAACTCCGATTCCTTCCCGCCTGTGTTTTTCATAGACCAGAATATTTTCAATATAAAAACTATTGTTCCACGTTCTTTGCTCACAGATAATCCAACCTGCCAGTTCTTCATTGATGAAAGCACCAAAAGAATTTCCCTGTGCAATGATGGTGTTCAGGTCTGCAAGGTCTTCAGGAGTGGTTTCCCAGATTTTAGTATAAGACAAAGACTTTTCTTTTAAAATAAACTCAAATGAACCTCCAAATTCAATAGAAGAGACTGCATATATTTTGTCTGTTATATAGCCGTTATGCCCCCAGCTCAGACCCTGGTCGGAAGTTAATTTTTGTAATTTTCTTATTTCCACATCAGATATTTTTAAGCTTATTGGATTTCGGTGCAGATTTCTACAAGATAATTGTTGATATCTTTAATGTAAGCCGTTTTTTGGCCCCAAGGCTTTACAGCAATATCTTCATAAAGAACAGCCCCGTTTTTTATTGCTTTTTCTACCAAAGCTTCTACATTGTCAGTAGTGAAGCCTAATTCCATCCCGAAGGGTTTATCTTCTGTTTTTGCAGTTAAAAATCCTTTTTTGATATTGGAACCTGCAAGGCTGACAGACGCGAATGAAAGAGTAGTTTCACCAGTCAGAAGTTCTCCGTAGTCTTTTTCAGGAGTCATGAACTTTATTTCAGAGCCGAAAGTATTTTTGTAAAAATTCATGGACTGTTCTACATCTTCAACATATAGGATGACATATTTGAATTTGATCATATTTGAATAATAAAGGTTTTATTTTTTATTGATAATATATTCTTCATCCACCATCAGTTCTGTATGGGGCCCTTGTAAAGGATATTCTTTGAAACTTCCGAAATGACCGAAGTGAAGTGGATATTTTTGAGTAAGCAAACGTACTTTACTTCCGAAAGAATTGATATCAACCTTTTGTAAGGTATTTTTTTTCTGTCTGCCATTGGTGAAAAAGAGCATCAGGTTACAATGATCTTTAAAATCAAAATCATTATAGTAAAATACATGGAGATTTTCTTCTCTGCAAATCTGCGACAAATCATTAATAAGATCTTGCTTATACTGTAAAGGCAGATTACAGTCAATTCTGGCAGCATAATGTTCTGCATTACTTTTTTTGAAATCCGAACCCACCATCTGGATAAAACGGTGTTCTATGTTTCGGAATTTTTCTCTTTCAGGCGGGTAGCTTTTACTGGATTGAATGGTAAAAGGAATTTCGGAATCTAACAATACAGCATTTTCACGTATCAATAATTCTTCGATTTCTAACGCAAACTGAAAATGAAAATCAAAAAGCATATGGTCACCAATATTGATGATCAGTTGATTTTCATTAATATTCAAGTGTAAATAAGTTTCCTTGAAGCCCGCTTTTAATTCTTCGAGTTTCAGGATAAGATCATCTGTATTTTCAACACGGACTCTTGCTGCCAATTCGGCTGGGTTATCGGCGTGTCCGCCATATCCGGGATAAAATTTGAAAAATTGAAAGTCATATAAATTGTCCGGAAATCTGAAATACCAGTATACGCCTAAAATCATAGAAGATGGATTGATGAATTGTACAATAATCAAAATTAAATAAAATTTCACACTCCAAAACTTTCAAAACCCTTAAATTTGTGGTCAATAAAAATTTTACTTGGATGCTTAGGAACATTTCAATTGCGGCAGCTACTTTATTGTCCGTAGTTACAATCAATGCGCAGAAGAACAGAAACACTCAACTGGAAAGACCAAAATTAGTCGTAGGGCTGGTAGTAGACCAGATGCGTTGGGACTATCTGTACCGTTTTTATGGTAAATACGGAAATGATGGTTTCAAAAGACTTTTGAATACAGGATACTCTTTAAATAATGTACATATTCCTTATGTTCCTACCATTACAGCTTTGGGGCATACATGTATCTATACAGGATCTGTACCGGCTATTCACGGGATTGCGGGAAACGACTGGACAGATAAAGAAACTGGTAAAGGAGTTTACTGTACTGCGGATGAGAGCGTTCAGCCGGTTGGAACTACCAATGCAAAAACAGGAAGTCATTCTCCGAAAAATCTTTGGTCTACTACGGTAACTGACGAATTGAGACTGGCTACCAATTTCCAGGGAAAAGTAGTGGGTGTTTCTTTGAAAGACCGTGCCTCGATTCTTCCTGCAGGTCACACGCCTAATGGTGCCTTCTGGTTTGATGACAGCACAGGAAATTTCATTACAAGTACATGGTACATGAATGATCTTCCTCAGTGGGTAAAATCATTCAATGCGCAGAATCTTCCGGAAAAATTAGTGGCAAATGGCTGGAATACGTTACTTCCAATAAATGAATATACGGAAAGTGCACCTGACAATTCACCTTGGGAAGGTCTGTTGGGAAGTGCCAAAACGCCTACTTTCCCTTACAGCAACTTAGCAAAAGATTATCAGGCTAAAAAAGATAATATCCGTTATACACCTTTCGGAAATACGCTTACATTGAAATTGGCTGAAGCATCTGTAGAAGGTGAAAAACTGGGTGGAGATAATATTACAGACTTCTTAGCTATCAACCTTGCATCTACAGACTATGCAGGACATAAATTCGGACCGAATTCTATTGAGGTAGAAGATGTTTATATCAGATTAGACCAGGATCTGGCAGAATTCTTCAAATATCTTGATTCCAAAGTAGGAAAAGGAGAGTACACGGTGTTCCTTTCTGCTGACCACGGAGGCGCGCACTCTGTAGGGTTCCTTAAAGAGCATAAAATCCCGACAGGTTTCTTCGGAGAAGATGCAGAAAAGAATCTGAACCAGAAGCTGAAGGAAAAATTCGGAGCTGATAAACTAATCAACGCCATCGATAACTACCAGATTTATTTTGACAGAAAAGTATTGGCGGACAGCAAGCTTGAACTGGATGATGTAAGAAACTTTGCAGTGAAAGAAATTGAGAAAGATCCGACGGTTTTATATGCTGTTTCCGTAGATAAAGTGCAGGAATCCAGCATTCCGGAACCAATCAAACAGAGAATTATCAATGGAATCAACAGACAGAGAAGCGGAGACATCCAGCTGATCTCTCACGATTCTATGCTTCCTCCATATTCAAAAACAGGAACTACCCACAGTGTATGGAATTCTTACGACTCACATATTCCATTGATCTTCATGGGATGGGGAGTGAAGCAGGGAGAAAGCAATAAAGAATATCACATGACTGATATTGCTCCTACAGTATCTTCTTTACTGAAAATCCAGTTCCCAAGTGGAAATGTAGGAAACCCTATTACTGAAGTTATTGGTAAATAAAGTTGAAAATTATATAAAATAAAAGCCGTTCCAACGCTGGAACGGCTTTTATTTTGGTTATGATGCTCTTATCATTTGCTGAATTTCTTTCTGAAACTTCTTATTTTGTCTTCGGACCTTTACAATGAAGTACAGGAGTACAGCCATTATAATACCTCCCAATGCAACAGAAGCTGTTATTATGGAATTATGATAAGATTTCAGCTTTTCGCTTTCTAAATAGGTTTCTCTATTATGATTATCAATAATCTGATTAATGGATTTCAGTTCGTTCTGCTTTCTCCTGAAACGCATTTCCAGGTATTTTTTGTTATACTGCTGATAGAGATTCTGTTCTCCCAGAGCAAGATAATTATCAGCTAACTCTTTGTAAATGCCTTCGTTCAAAATAATATCGCCCGTATTTTTACACAGGTTTTCTGCTTTTAGCAAAAGATTGATTGCTGATTGATTTTCATGTTTTTGCCTGTAGATTTCAGCAATTCCTTTCAAGGCAAATGCTTCCAGACTTTTAGCATGATTTTTCCGGGCATAGTCCAAAGACTGAACAAAAGCTTCCTGTGCTTTATCAATTTGATTAAGATTAAGATAGCAGTATCCGATGTTATAGTATACCACACTCATATTAGCGTAGGTGGTTTTCCCGGAGGATACTTTTTCAAAATTCTGTATCGAAATTAGAAACTTTTCCAGGGCAATTTCTGAATTAGACTGACTCTTGTAAATCATTCCCTTTATAGCATAACTTCTTGCGGTTTCAATATATTTGAAAGGAGTTTTTTCCGGTATTCTGGCCAGATACTGATCGGCTTCGTTCAATGTTTCTAAACTCTTATTGAATAGTTCCATCTGCTGATATTGAATGGCAACAGAAATAAGAACACTTGCCTGGCTTTTGAAATCGTTGGTTTTCTGCGAGAGTTCCTTAGCTTTTAAAATATACTTTAAAGATTCCTCGAAGTTTCTTTTGGCAATATTCGCTGTGGAAAGCAGCATGTAAATATCAATGGATGTACTGATATCCGGATTTTTCTTTAATAATTGTTCTCCGGTTTTAATGGTATAATCGGGGTTGTCATAAATTTCAAGCCGGGCTTTTCTTATTAATTCACGATCCGGTATTTTCTGAGCTTTCATACCGATACAAAAAGACAGAAGGATTGAGGTTATTATTTTAAAAAAGAGTTTCATACAGTTTTACTTTTACTGATTTCCTGAATATAGGTATTAGGAGACATCCCGGTGACAGACTTAAAGACCGTAGTAAAGGCACTGTGCGATGAAAACCCTGAATACTCTGCAAGATAGCTCACTTTATAATTGAGAAAAGTAGAATCATTCTTTAATAATTGTACAATATGATTGATTCTTAGTTTGTTGATATAGCCGTTAAAATTTTTCTCCTTGTTATTAATAACTTCTGAAAGGTATTTCGTATTAACTTCCATTTGAGAAGAAAGCATGGATAACGACATATTTTTATTCAGATAATGACCGGATTTTTCGAATTCTTCAAGTTTGCGAAGAATCTCATCTTCTTTTTCCCTTGATATTTTGGTAGAACCGGAATCTTTTGCTGTTGCAGTAACCTTCTCTGGAATGGCAGACTGAGACTTGCGACTGATCTGTTTTTCAAAGAAATCAAATTGTTTTTTTAAGTCTTTACCTTTACTTTTAATACTTAAAAAATAAGCGAATAGTCCCAAAATTATCAAAGACAAAATGAGCGCTAACGGCCAGAAAGATTTAACAAACATCAGCTTTTGAAATTCAATATTTTTATTCTGACTGGTTTCCACAAGTTTTACAAGATACCGTATTCCTTCCCTGGAACTGGCATCTGTTTTTGTTTTTAAATCATTGTAAAGTTTATTGTACTGGTGGTACTTTGCATCATCATGAAGTGCATAATAGCTGCGGGATAATGACTCATAGATTTTAATTTTTAAATTATTGAAAGGCAGATCTTCAATCAGTGAAAGTCCGGCTTCCAGCTTTTCAACAGATGCTCTGTAATCCTGCTTCAGAAAATAATATTGAGATAGATTTTCATAGGCAAGACCTAATAGAAATGGCTGGTTTTTCTGATGCTCAAGATCATCAATAATACTTTTTATAAGAGGTTGATATTCGATAAGTTTATTTTGTTTCAGCAGATAGGAAGAACGGAAAATCCTGTTTTCCAGTTTTAATATTTTATTTTCTTCATTCTGACCGCTGAGGTATTGATTGCTTTTGTCCAGATTTTGCAGCGCTGTGGGATAATCCCGGTTGATCCCTGAGTTCAAAGCCTGAAGCTGATACAGTTTTGCGGTAGTAACTCTTAGAGTCGCATCGTTACTTTTAAGAAGTTTCTGATCAGACAGGAGATAACTGATAATTCTCTTAGACTGATTGTATAAACCCAGATTCTGATACTGATCAGCAAGGTTATAATCACCGAAGATCTGCATAAAATAAGAAAGATTATTGTGTTCAGGATCTTCTTTTTGAGCAAAAATATTCACAGATTGTACATAATCACCTTTCATGGCAAAAGCCTGGGAAATAATATTCTGAAGGATCATTTTGTGTTCTGTGTTCTGATCGCTGACAAGAATTCCCTGAGTGTAGCTGATGCATTCGTCAGAATTCTGATAGAGTTTCAGAAATGCCTTATCTGCCAGGATAGTAAAGTCAGGACCGGATTGTGCATTGGTAATAAGGGAAAAGCCAATGAAAATAACAAGGAGAATTTCTTTGCTATGATCAAATAATTTTTGAATGAATACTGGGTTGTTTGTGTTTTTTTGAATAATTCGGGTAAAATCCATATTCAAAATAATATTTTATTATCTGATTGATTATTAATATTTTAAAAATTATATTCTTTTGAAATTCACGAATTATGAAAGTCAATTTCTTTGGGTGTGGTAAATATTATATTAATATTGTTTTCACCAATTAAAAAATCTAAATATAATAAAATATGAAAAAATTTTACAAAATGTCAATGAAAATATTAACAGCTTGCCTTTTTCTGAAATTGGGTATTGTGAAAGCTCAGCTTACTGTAATAGGCTTGGGAAATTATAATGTAGGAGCTGTTTCAGATAATGGAGTGGTAAGCTTGCATACAAGTGCAGGAGCTATATATAAATGGAATGCATCGGGAGGACTTGTACAGATAGGTTCAATATCAAACGGATATCCTGCTGCGGGCAGAACCATAGTTTCGAATGACGGGACCAAGATCTCATCTTCCGTTACAAATGCTGCAACAGGTTTCAATGAAATCTCGACTTATGATGTAGCTACGGCCACATGGGTAAACAGGGGGGGCTGGTTCCTACCGGCTGGGATGGCAGTGTAAGTTCTACCTGGGGAATGACAGCTAATGGCAGTACAATTGTGGGGCTGGGATTCCTGACGGCAGCTAACGCACATGCTGTGAAATGGGATGAAGTAAACGGAATGGTAGATCTGGGAAGTATTGTTCAGGGACGAAGCTCCAGGGCAAACGCAATCAATGCTTCAGGAACGGTAATTGTAGGATGGCAGGACGAATCAAACGGTACCAGAAGTGGTGCGAAATGGCAGGATGGAGTGGAAAGTTTTATTACAGATAACAATGGAAATAATGTTGGAGAAGCGGGAGGTATTTCCGCAGACGGAAGTACGATCATCGGTTCAGCCAATCCTAATCCCTATGTTTGGAATGCAGTAAGCGGACTTACTTATATTACGCATCCTAATGCATCATTCAGTTTCAAGGGAGGCGCAACAGGAATTTCAGGGGATGGAACTAAAGTTATTGGATATTACAGAGCATTCGGAGCACCTCCAATGTCTGGCGAGGGTTTTATATGGACCTCTGCCACCGGAAGAGTTAATCTGAATGATTATGCGGTATCCTTAGGAATTGCCACCAATGGAGTGACGATGGGACTTCCTCTGGCTATTTCTCAGGATGGGAAGAAAATTGCCGGAATGGGTGTGAATGCTTCCAATCAAATGGTTGCTTTTTATCTGGATACATCTGAATATTTATCAGTGAATGATGAGGTAAAAGAAAAAAACAACATGGATATTTATCCTAATCCGGTTACTGATATTCTATATTTTAAAGGCACAGGAAAAATAGAGAAGGCAGAAATTTATAACTTGGTTGGACAAAGGGTGAAATCATTCAATACTGTAGAAGGACAAATTGATGTTTCATCCTTGTCAAAAGGAGCTTACATTCTGGAATATTCAGTGAAGGGAGAAAAGCAACAAACTTATAAATTTATCAAAAAATAACATATATAAATAGTAAAGTAGTGGGATGAATGGCTGTTTTCAATATTGAAAACGGCTGTTCTTTTTTGTTTACGTACCCAAAAGATAACATTTTTAAGGCGAAGCACGGTTTTTTGGTGAATACACATAAAAAACTATCTTTGCAAAAATTTTGGTTTCCAGTATTTTGGAATGAAAAGGGAATCGGGTGTAACTCCCGGACTGTCCCCGCAACTGTAAATCGCAACACAAGTTTCTGCAAAAAGCCACTGTTTAACAACGGGAAGGGGCAGAATGCGAAAGTCAGGAGACCTGCCAGGATTATAACAAAAAACATATTGCTTTCGGAGGAAAAGTAAAAAGGTATGGATATAAAAAGATCTTTAGTACTGCTTTTTTCATCTTATGGTTGTTTTCTTTTTGGACAAGAGAAAACCATTGACACTATTTATGTCTTCGACAATCAGATGAACAGGGTGAAGCTTTTTCATCCCGTAAAAATAATTTCAGCAGAGGATGCTGAGAAGAACTCCAGCAACCTTTCGGAACTTCTGAGATTTCAGTCACAGGTATTTATTAAGGAAAATGGCCGCGGCGCTGTTTCTTCACCTTCTTTCAGGGGAACTACCGCCCAGCAGACTGCATTTGTATGGAACGGAATTAATATCAATTCCAATTTTCTCGGGCAGGGAGATATCAACAATATCGCATTGTTCGGGTATGATCAGATCGGAATAAAAGCCGGCGGCGGAAGTGTTGTCTATGGAAGCGGAGCCATTGGGGGAAGCATTCACCTGAATAATACCCTTGATTTTAATAAAGGCTTTCATGGTTCCCTGTTTTCTGAAGTGGCTTCCTTTAATACTTATAATAATTTTATAAAAGGTTCTTACAGCAATGATAAGTTCAGTTTTAAAGCTTCAGGAAATTATTCTGTAAGTGAAAATGATTATAAGGTAAGTGACCTTAACTACATCAATAGAAACGGGAATTATTACAATACAACGTTCAATGTAGGTGCATCCTATAAAATTACGAACGATCATAAAATTTCATGGCAGAGCCAGTTTTTTGATTCTTCACAGCATTATCCTGTGTATGAGGAAACAGGAACAAAAACTAAATATAAAACGCAGAGCGTAAGGAGCCTCCTTTCCTGGGACTGGAACAAAACAAAGTTCAGCAACTCCTTAAAAGCCGCTTATACAGAAGAAAATTTCCAGTACTTTGGTTCGTTGACCCAACCTAAATCCAGCAGTGGAACAGGGAAAAATTATATCTTTAAAAATGATTTTAATTATTTCCTGAATTCAAAATGGAATTTTAATCTAATAGGAGAATTTCAGGTCAATAAGGGAGAAGGTTATCAGAACGGGATATCCAGTGTCAGCAGAAATATAGGATCAGTTTCAGGATTATTACGATATTTTGCAACGAAAGATCTGCGTTTTGAAGGTGGATTTAAAAAAGATTTTGTGGAAGATGTAAAATCACCGTTAATGTATTCTTTCTCCGGAAAATGGAGCGCTGCAAAATGGTATGATGTGAGCATTAACGTCTCCAAAAACTTCAGATATCCTTCATTTAATGATATTTACTATGAACCGGGTGGAAATAAAGACCTAAGACCGGAAACCTCAACTCAGGTAGATATGACTAATGAGTTCAAAATGGGAGATTTCAGGCTTAGCTTTTCTCCTTATTATATGGATATTACAGACCTTATTGTATGGCTGCCAACCGCTAAAGGATACTGGCAGGCTTTTAATGTTAATAAAGCAGAATCTTACGGGCTGGAATCTCAGCTGTCATTCAGCAAGCAGTTGGGAAATCATAAAATCCGGGCGAATGCAGGGTATTATTATGCAAAATCTATTGATAAAGAAACCAACATGCAGAGACCTTATGTTCCTATACACAGAGGAAACATTAATGTGGATTATGAATATGGTTTCTTTAAATTTTTTACCCAGTCACTGCTGAACGGGGTTACCTACACCACAAGTGATGAAAAAAGGTCAGAGGCTATAGATCCTTATTTTCTTTTAAATATGGGTGTTTCTGCAACTCTGGCAAAAAAGTATACTTTAGGATTTAAAGTGAATAATCTAACCAATACCTACTATAAAACCGTTTCTTTCTATCCTTTACCGAAAAGAAACTATAGTGTGTACGCAGCAATAAATTTTTAATAATTAAAATTGAATAAATTATGAAAATAACTAAACTTTTAACTGTCTTATTTGCAGTGGTACTATTGTTTAATATTTCTTCATGTACAAGTGACTCTGCCGAGTTTGACGTTTCTCCGATCACTTACCAGAACGGATATTTTATCTCTAATGAAGGTAATTTTAACAGCCAGGGAGCTAAAGTAACTTTCGTTACGAGAGATTTAAGCCTTAAGCAGGATGATGTATATGGTTATAACAACAATAAAGAGATCCTGGGTGATGTTCTTCAGACGATTGGCCTTAACGGGAATAAAGCTTATCTTGTTTTGAATAACTCAAACAAAATTGTTGTAGTAGACCGTTACACATTTAAGAAATTGGGAGTAATCACACAACAGCTTGATAATCCGAGAGGAATTGCTTTCGCTAATGACTTTATCTATGTTGCTAACACTAATTTCAGTGCAAATACTCAAAGTATAACTAAGTATAAAGCTTCTGATTATTCATTTGTAAGCAAAATTAACATGACTGAAGTTTCTGATAAAACAGTAGAAGCGGGAGGAAATATTTTCGTACAGAATGCTTCATCAGGATATGGAAACAAGATTACTTATATCAATACTTCCAACGACAGCAAAACTGAAATTACCGTTCCGAATGGTCAGATTGGAAATACTGTCTCTTACAAATCCAATGTTTATACAATTTCTTCAACAGCTACAGATTCTTATATCTATAAGATTTCAGGTACCGGAACCCTTACACCGGTAATTACACTGACAGGAATTCCAAGTGCAACCAACCTTCAGATTGATAATGATAAATTATATTTCAGCTCAGCCAATAAGGTGTATACAACAAGCTTAACTGCTCCGACAGTTCCTTCCAGTCCATTATTAACAGCTGCAGATGGTGGTCCTTATTTTACATTGTATGGATTTAATGTTATTGACGGAAGAATTTTTGCTTCTGACGTAAAGCAGTTTACACAAGAAAGCGAAATGGTTATATACTCAGCAGCTACAGGAAGTAAGATTGTTACCGTGAAAACAGGAGGTATCGGTGCTAACGGAACTTTTGTAAACCCATAATAATTTTTTATTTTTTCATCATTTGTGTTTTTTTCCGGCCGGTTTCGAAGAAACCGGCCGGCTTTGTTTTCATAGTAAGCAAAAAAATCCGGCGTGATGGAACATCACGCCGGATTTTTTTATATTTTATAATCTTGAATTATATTGTTAATCCCAGTTTTTCAGCTTCAGCAATTACAAACTTTGTAGCTTCTTCTTTTTCATTGGGAATTTCACCCTCCAGGATTGCTTCTTTTACTTTCTCCTTTAAAATACCGATTTCACGGCCCGGCTTAAGATTGAACATTTCCATAATCTCTTCACCGGTAATAGGCGGCTGGAAGTTTCTTACCTGATCCTTTTCTTCCACTTCTTTGATTTTTACCGCCACATATTCAAAGTTTTTTTTGAACTTCTCCTGTTTTCTGGAGTTTTTCGTGGTAATATCTGCCTTGCAAAGGGTGAAAAGATCTTCCAGGTTTTCTCCGGCATCAAATAAAAGTCTTCTTAAAGCAGAATCTGAAGCGTCATCAGTGATCAGAGCAATGGGCCTTGACGAAAGCTTTACCATTTTCTGAACATATTTCATGTCACTTCCCAACGGCAGTTTTAGTCTTTGGAAAAGTGTTTTAACCATTTTTGAGCCTAAAAACTCATGTCCATGGAACGTCCATCCTGTTCCTTCCACAAATTTTTTGGTTGGAGCTTTTCCAATATCATGAAGCAAGGCAGCCCAACGCAGCCAAAGGTTATCTGTATTCACGGAAATATTGTCAACGACCTCCAATGTGTGGTAAAAGTTATCCTTATGTGTTTGTCCTTCCACTTCTTCCACACCCTTCAGTTCAATCAGTTCAGGAATAATCAGCTTTAAAAGACCGGTTTGTTCCATTAATCTAAGACCAACAGAAGGTTTTTCAGAAAGCATGATCTTGTTGAATTCTACCATGATCCTTTCCATAGAAACAATCCTGATTCTTTCAGCTTCCTGCTGGATAGCTTTCAGAGAGTTTTCCTCAATTTTAAAATGTAAAGTAGAAGCAAAACGCACCGCTCTCATCATCCTTAAAGGATCATCAGAATAAGTCTGCGCAGGTTCCAGCGGAGTTCGTAAAATTTCTTTTTCAAGATCATCAATTCCATTAAAAGGATCGATCAGTTCTCCGAAATTATTTTTGTTTAAAGAGATAGCCATCGCATTGATCGTAAAATCTCTTCTCTTCTGGTCATCTTCCAGGCTTCCGCCCTCCACTTCAGGCTTGCGGCTGTTTTCTGTATAGCTTTCCTTTCTGGCTCCTACAAATTCAAGGTCAAGCTCTTTATATTTGATCATGGCTGTTCCGTAGGTCTTGAATACGGAAACCTTCAATTTCGGATCTATATCCTGAGCTACATTTTGGGCAAGTTCAATACCGCTTTGCTCCGTTACAAAATCTATATCCGTAGAAGCTTTTCTGTTCATCAGAAGGTCACGTACATAACCGCCTACAATGTATACGGACTGGTGATTCCTTTCTGCTGCTTCAGAAATGATTTTAAAAAGTTTTAAATTCTTATTTTGATTAAGATTAATTTTCATTGTTAATAACAGTGTCAATTTCTACCGATGTTACCCATTAATCATAATGAGCATACATTCTACTAATTTTTCCATCTTCATTAAAAAACATGACTTCCACAGCATGTTTATCCATAATCGACTTATAAAATAATGCTACCGAATCTACTCCCGCCGTAGAATGGATCAGATCAAAATGAAGGTCCGGAAATTTATCCAGTGCCTTTCTCCAATATTCACGGACAGCTTCTTTTCCTTTTAATGAACTTTCCCTGCCACCTGTGGCCATAGCAATCATAGGAGTGGTGATCTCAATATCATCCGCGTAATGGGACAGAATATCCTCTAAATTATGAGAATTCCAGACATTCACCCACGTTTGAGCAAATTTTTGATGATCCATAGCAAATAGTTTATGAGTTGAGTTTGCAAAGATAGAATTAAAAAAAAGAAATCCTGCCAAGATGAACTGACAAGACTCTAAAAATAAACAGGCAGCTTCAGAATAATTACTCTCTCAGAACTTTTATCCTGTTGTCATTCCATATTTTAATTACCGAAGAACCTGAATATTTTGAAACTTTTTCTCTGTCTTCCTCCACTGCATAATCTACAAGATCAATCATTTCCTGAGAAATATCAGAAAATTTCAAAGGGCTTTTTTCGCCACTGAAATTGGCTGAAGTAGATACAAGAGGTCTGTTTAATTTTGTAATCAGTTTTTTGCAGAAATCATTTTTTACAAGACGGATTCCTATACTTCCGTCTTCAGCAAGAAGCTCTTTAGGCAAACCTCTCGGGTTTTCATAAACAATAGTTACCGGCTTTTCGCTGAGATCAATAATTTCCCAGGCCATTTCAGGAACATCTACCAGATCCTGAAGTCTTTTCTCAGACTCCACAAGGATGATCATGGATTTATTCTTTTCACGCTTTTTGATTTCAAAAATTTTATTGACAGCTTCTATATTGGTCGCATCACAACCAATTCCCCAGATGGTATCTGTAGGATAAAGAATCGTTCCGCCGGATTTTAATATTTCGATAATATGTTCCATAATTGTAAGTGAATTCAAAGAGTGGATAAAGGTAGAAAATCTGTGAGTTTTGGGCAAAAAAATAGGGTGTGAATGTGGCTGTGTTGTTAGGTTTTGGCTAAAGCCAATGGAATTATGTATAATATAAAACGGGCTAAAGCCCGTTCCTATTGATATCTTTATTACGTATTAAAGTAGATCAAAATAAATATATAAACGTCAATTTTATTCAATAGAAATGGGCTTTAGCCCATTTAAAAAATGGATACAAATTCTATGGCTTCAGCCAAAACCTATCACATTTTAAAATTATACTTCTCAATAAATTCTTTATACTCATCAGTAAAACTCTTTTTCTGATGATGCTTTTCCTGATTTTTAATATAATTTCTTACAGTATCCACCATAGATTCGGAAACTGAAACTGCAAAATATTCATCCTGCCATGAAAACTTTCCAGTGACAAGTTTATTTTTATTGATCCAATGAGACGATTCTCCTTTTATCAGTTGAACAATTGTTTCTATATTCTGATTAGATCCCAGAGAAATAAGGCAATGACAATGATCTGAATAGCCATTAATCATGTCTAAAAATATTCCTTTTTCTGTGGAATATTCTTTAATATGTTTCCAGACCTTGAGACGTATGTCGAATGTATTGAGAAATGGATCTCTGTTTCTTGTAGAGAAAACAAGATGAATATAAATTTTGATAAAAGCCATTTGTGTTGTTTTATCAAAAATATTATTTTTTTCAATACGTCAATAAGTTTCGGCTAAAGCCAATGGAATAAGGGTAAATAATGTAAAAACGGGCTAAAGCCCGTTCCTATTGATGTTTTTTATTAATCGGTGGAATATTTTTTAAAAAATTCGAATATCCAATTTAATAGAAATGGGCTTTAGCCCATTTAAACAATTTTAAATAATCATTCGGCTTTAGCCAAAACTTATCAAAATTCAAACGTATTTTTTAATTTCTTTCTACTACATCCATCCCAATTTCGATAAATACCTTTCCTCAATAATACTTAGGTGATGGTAATTGTGTCCCACGATCAGTTTACCGATGGTTTCTACAGAAATTTCATGGCCATTAGCTATACCTGTGTTTTGCAGAGCAGAAGGTTGAAGTGTTTCTAGTAGAATCTGTGAAGACTTTCTTACCAGCTTGTATTCTTCTAAAAGAGATTCCAGGCTTCTTTCGTCTGCAAAAGACTGATCAGCGTATTGATTTTCATCAAATCCGGGAAGGTTGTTTTTTTCTCCTCTGGCAAACGCTAATATCCTGTATTGGAAAACTCTTTCGGTATCCGATAAATGAAGCAGAAGACCTTTTAAAGTCCATTTTCCTTCTGCATAAGCGAAGGTGGATTGTTCTTCAGTAAGGTTGGAATAAATTCCGATGGTTTTGTCTGCTGATATCTGCAGTTCGTTTAACCAATCTCCTGATGGAATCTGATCTAAATATCTTTGGATGTATTTTTGAAATTCGGTCATATAATTTTGTTTTTAGTAGTAATTTAGGGATACGAGTTTTCGAGACTCGGGGTTTGTTAGTGCGTATAAATATTAAAATTATTTATTGCTCATTGCTCATTGCTCATGATTCGTCCATTCATAGAAATTCACGGAATCATAAAGCTCAAAGCCGCAGGCTGGATACAATTGGTTTCCGATATCATTGCTTTTTCCTGTTTCCAGAAGGATACCACACGCATTTGAAGAGCGGCATAGTTCTTTGGATGCCTCAATCAATTCTTTGGAATAGCCTTTACCTCTGTGTTTTTCATTTACGTACAGATCATTCAACAGCCAGTAACGCTGCATTCTTGTAGATGAAAATATAGGATATAATTGTACAAAACCAGTAAGTTTACCATTTTCTTCTGCAACGAAAATTTCTGAATCTTTTCTTTCAAGCCTTTCCTGAAGAAAGTTTGTAGCTGCAGGAATATCAGAGGATTTATGATAAAATACCCTGTACTGATCAAATAATTCTGCGAGTTGTGGTAAGTCGGAAACAACTGCTTTCCTTGAGTTTTTCATAATATCAGTTGGTGTTATAATAAAATGAGAAGGATTATCAAGATCCTTCTCATTGAGTGTATTGTATGTTAAGAAAAAGCTTTCTCAAGATCCGCAATAAGATCTTCTGCATCTTCTATTCCTACGCTTAAACGAACAAGGTCGTCCGTGATTCCCAGTTCCGCACGTTTTTCTGCCGGAATTGAAGCGTGAGTCATTAACGCAGGGTGGTTAGCCAGAGATTCTACACCTCCTAAAGATTCTGCAAGGGTAAATACTCTTACTTTTTCCAGAAATTTAATAGCATCTTCTTTCTTTCCGGATTTAAAAGTAAATGAAACCATTCCTCCTGATTCCTTCATCTGAGATTTTGCCAGCTCATATTGAGGGTGAGATTCCAATCCTGGATAAATTACTTTATCTACCGCCGGATGAGTTTCAAGGTATTTAGCTACAGCCAAACCGTTGTCAGAGTGTCTCTGCATTCTCAATGCCAATGTTTTGATCCCTCTCAATACAAGATAAGAGTCGTGAGGGCCTAAAATACCGCCGCTCGCAAACTGAATAAAGTGAAGTTTTTCTCCCAGTTCAGCATCTTTAGCAATAAGAGCTCCTGCAATTACATCAGAATGACCTCCCAAATATTTCGTTGCTGAGTGCATTACAATGTCAGCCCCCAAATCAATAGGTCTCTGGATATAAGGTGTTGCGAAAGTATTGTCTACTGCTACCAGAATATCTTTTCCTTTTGCAACTTCTACTACTGCTTTGATATCTACTAATTTCATCAAAGGATTCGTAGGAGTTTCTACCCAGATCAGTTTTGTTTTATCTGTAATGACATCAGCAATTTTGGAAACATCGTCAAAATTCACGAACGTAAATTTCAGCTGATATTTTTCGAAAAGTCTTGTGAACATTCTGTAAGTTCCTCCGTAAAGATCATCTACAGCAACTACTTCATCCCCTGGGTTTAATAATTTTAAAACACAGTCGATGGCCGCAAGACCCGAACCGAAAGCTAAACCTCTCGCTCCGTTTTCAATACTTGCCAGAGAGTCTTCCAATGCCTGTCTTGTAGGGTTGGCAGCTCTCGAATATTCATATCCGGAATGTACTCCCGGGCTTTTCTGTGCAAATGTAGAGGTCAAAAATACAGGTACATTTACAGAACCCGTTGCAGACTCATGGTGCTGCCCTCCGTGAATTACTTTTGTATTAAAATTCATAATTTTTTGCTTTAGACTTGAGCATTAAACAATAAAGCATATTGCTTAAGCGGATTGTTTTATTAAAATTTGCTCTAGCTGAATACAAAAAGCTTACCGCTTACTGTCTGCAGCTTGCTGCAATTATATTTTTTTACTTAATAGCGGATTTCACAGCAAACTCTTCTGCAATTTCTTCCATCCACTGTGCTACATCCTCTTCGCCGGTTGCTCTCTGATACGTATTTCCTAAAGATATTAAAATCTGATGGATAAACATCTTCATTTGGTCTACAGGCATTTCTTTGGTCCAAAGATCAATTCTTAGCGCTTCTCTTGTCTTGTCATCCCATACAGAAATCATGGTTGCTTTGGTATCCTGTTTTTCAATACCGCCATCCTGGGCATTCCATGTAATATTTTCCGGGACATGATTTTCATCAAGCTCTACATCTATCGTAATCTGAGTCTTTCTCATTTTTTCTATTTTTTCTGAATTCTAAATTTTCTTTATTTAAGTTTCGGTTTATAACCGGATTGATTAAAAATTGTGGTGGCATCCATTTTCAGAAAATCCGTCAGCTTTGTTTCAGGCTTTTCTTTAAGGTATGCTTTGCAGATCTGCCATCCTGTAAAAATTCCGATCTGTGGTGAAGATTCGTTATCAATTTCCGTATAAAATTTCGAGAAAGGTCCCGGTGAGATGAAACGTTCTCCAAGTCTCGGATCATCTCCGAAAATCAGGTTGCTTTCTACAAAATAGTTCCAGATGTTGGCTTCATTGTTGGTTGCCCATTCATACTGCTTCTTGGTATAATTTATTTTCAGATAATCAGGAACGTCGGGAAGAAAAGCATCCTGGAGAATCATTACTTTCCCGTTCAGAACCATCTGATCTATGAACTTCTGATGATCAGGAGATTCCGTTACAATCTTTTCTGCAAAAAGCTGTGATACTTTTGGAACCATATTCTGTGGGTTCATTGATTTTTGAAAATACAGTTCCAGCCCTTTGTAATTAGGATTTCCATCACCCATAAAACCGGTGACATCTATAAATAAAAGGTTTCCTTTCTCGTCATAAAATATCGGATCCTGAACCATCTGTAAGGCAGATGAAAATAAATATACTTTCGGATTTTTAAACTTCGGGAAGTAATATTTAATATGTGAAAACAAGCTCTGAAGTTCCTTTTGAAGATTTGCCTGGTTTATTTTTCCGATTGCTTCCTTGTAGATTTTTATCTCTTCAGCATCAGCTCTTCTTTTTTCAAAATCAGCATCAGAAACAGTTCCCTGAAACCATGGAAATTTCGACTTAAACTGATCCAAAGGAACATCCGGATTATAAAATTCTTTGGAAATATCTGTGATGTCAACTTTTTCAGCTGTTTCTTTTACTTCAACCTTCCATTGATTTTCAGGTTCTTTTTTGCAGGAAATAAGTCCGGCAGCTAAAACAGAAGAAAGCGCAATATATCTAAAAATCTTCATTATTTTTACATGGAATTTAAGTTTACAAAAATAAGGATTAAATACACAATTCATGATGAAAATTAAAATATTTACAGCCCTGTACCTTATTTTCATGATATCTTTTTTCTATGGGCAAAAGCTTGAATTTAAAGATAAAAACTTTGAAAAAGCAGTACTCGGAAATTTTGATCTGAATAAAAACGGATTACTGGAAGTTTCCGAAGCTGAGATGGTTATGAATCTGTTTCTGACTCAGAAAGGAATTACCTCGGCAGAAGATCTTTCCCTTTTTAAAAATGTGAAAATGGTTGTTCTGGATGATAATATAATTCCTGATATTACAATTCGTAAACTGGATCAGCTGGAGCTGTTCTCCTGTACAGGATGTAAAATTTCTTCATTCAAAGCAGAAAACCTGAAAAATTTAAGTTCATTATATCTGGACAATAATCTTTTGGAAAGTATTTCACTGGAAGAGATTCCGAAAATTGACCAATTAACATTATCTTTAAATCGATTAAAAGAAATAAACCTGACTCAGTTTAAAGTATTAAGAAAACTGAACGTAGAACATAACAAGCTTCAGAAAATTGATATTTCCGGTAATCCGGCCTTACAAACCCTTAATATCATGGGGAATAAGATAAGAGAAACAGATATCAGGAAAGCCGCAAAAACAAACGTGACTATTTTTGGAGCGGAAGACTAAAACCAATGATTATGAAAATAGAAACAGAACGATTGATTTTAAGGAAGTTGGAAGATGAAGATTTTGAACGCTTATTTCTGATGGATTCCAATCCTGAAGTCATGAAGTATATTGGTGTACCGGTTTTAACGGATATCAATGAATCAAAAAAGATCATCAGTATGATTCAGAAACAGTATGATGAGAATGGAGTAGGAAGATTGGGAGTTGTGGAAAAAGAAAGCGGACTTTTAATAGGATGGAGCGGATTGAAACTGCTTACCCATGAAACCAATGGTTATAAAAATGTGCTGGAACTGGGATATTGCTTTCTTCCTGAATCGTGGGGAAAAGGCTATGCCATGGAATCTGGAAAAGCTTCTCTTGATTATGGTTTTAATGGCCTGAATGCCGATGTTATTTATGCCTATGCACATTCTGAACACGATGCTTCTAACCATATTTTAAGAAAATTAGGCTTTGAAAAAACCGGCGAGTTTGAGGAACCGGATGGAATTTGTTTCTGGTACGAACTGAAGCGTGAAAAATACGGTGAAAAATGATAATAATAAGACAGGAAGAAAAAAAGACCATCAACAGGTTTTTCAACTGACAGAAGAGGCTTTCAGAGAAATGGAACATAGTGATCATCAGGAGCAGTTTCTGTTAGAAAAGCTGAGAAAATCAGAAGCCTTTATCCCGGAATTATCATTAGTGGCAGAAGATGAAAAGGGTACAATTGCCGGACATATTCTGTTCACAAAAATAAAAATTGTCAATAATTCAGAATCTTTTGATTCACTTGCTCTGGCTCCTGTTTCAGTGAAGCCGGAATTTCAGAATCGGGGGCTTGGAGGAAAACTGATTCTGGAAGGACACCGTATTGCCAAAGAATTGGGATATGAATCTGTAATCCTTATCGGGCATGAAAATTATTATCCGCGCTTTGGTTACAAAAAAACAAGTAATTTTGGCATTTCTTTTCCATTCGATATTCCGGAAGAAAACGGGATGGCTGTAGAATTGGTAAAAGACGGATTAAAAAATAAAACAGGAGTGGTGAAATACCCGCAGGAATTTGGAATAGACTAAAAAAATATAAACAATGCAAACACAAAAAGTAATAGATCATATTGTAAGCTGGTTAAAGGATTATGCTACAAATGCTAAAGTAAACGGATATGTAATCGGGGTTTCCGGAGGAGTGGACTCAGGAGTTGTTTCTACTTTGGCAGCAATGACAGGTATGAAAACATTACTGATCGGAATGCCGATCCGTCAGAAAGCTGATCAGGTAGATCGTGCACAGGACCACATGAATGACCTTAAATCCAGATTTCCCAATGTAGAAACAATATCTGTAGATCTGACCCCAGCGTTTGAAGAAATCTATAAAACTTTTCATGTAAATAATGAGGTATATCCCAATGAGAATTTGACCTTTGCGAATACAAGGGCACGTCTCAGAATGCTTACACTTTATTACTACGGGCAGCTGAACGGACTTCTTGTTTGTGGAACAGGAAATAAAGTAGAAGACTTCGGAATTGGTTTTTATACAAAATACGGAGATGGGGGAGTAGATGTTTCTCCGATTGCTGATCTTTATAAAACTGAAGTATATGAACTGGCCAAGGGGTTAAATCTTATCAAAAGTATTCAGGAAGCTATTCCTACAGATGGGCTTTGGGACACGGAAAGAACAGATGAGCAGCAAATTGGCGCGAGTTATCCGGAACTGGAAAAAATCCAGAAAGAATACGGAACGAAAACGGCTGACGATTACGAAGGAAGAGACAAAGAAGTTTTCGAGATTTTCGACAGAATGCATAAGGCTGCGAAACATAAAATGGATCCTATTCCGGTTTGCGATATTCCTGAGGAGTGGAGAGCATAGAAATAGTATCATATTAAATAACAGCTATGAACGGAAAAATAAGATCGGTTTTTTTTATATGTCTGGGACTTCTTTTCGGAATGTCCGTGATGTATGTCTACAGGAACTTTATTGAAGATAAAAAAGTTCAGTCAGATTCTGTAAAAAAAGAAACGGTGAATTATGGAAGCACTTCTTCCGATGGAAATTCATCTTCTCAGATTTCTATTGATCAGCTTACTGAAGAAAAAACGGTGATCAGCTATGTGAAACAAAATCACAGGCTTCCGGACTATTATATCACTAAAAATGACGCCAGAAAACAGGGCTGGAATCCTTCCAAAGGAAATCTTTGCGATGTGCTTCCCGGAAAAGCTATTGGAGGGGATAAATTCGGAAACAGAGAAAGGCGTCTGCCGGATGGGGAAAAGTACTTTGAAGCAGATGTAAATTACCATTGCGGCGGAAGAAATGCAGACCGTATCATCTATACCCGGAATGGTGATGTGTACCTTACCAAGAACCATTATAAAAGTTTTGAAAAACAGTAATGCGTAAATAGCATCAGGTCATTGCTTCGTGCTAAGCTTCTCGCAATGATTAGTGCATAATTTGTATTTAAGGGGTGATAAGTCGTAATTTTGAAAAATAAAGTATTGTACGTGCAGTTCCGAAAAATTCTGCAAAAAAATGCAACACTTTTTTAATCAATAAAAATTGGAAATTTTAGTTCAATATGAAGACAGTATATATAGATTTTACAGACATAGGTGATTATGAAGATTTTTACACCCAGCTCAAGGAAAAAATTCAGCTTCCTGAGCATTTTGGGGATAATCTTGATGCCCTTTTTGATACCATCACCGGGAGTCTGGAAATGCCACTCCATTTAGAATTCGTCAACATGACTGTAGATCAGCTTGAGATTTTTGAAGACCTTCTGACTACTCTGGAAGATGCGGAAGAAGAAGTGGAAGATTTTAGTTTCAGTTATTATCTGGAGCAATACGAAGACGAAGATGATGATGTAAAATCTGAAGAATAATAAAGTAAGAAAGGCTGTTCCAATACAGGAGACAGCCTTTTTTATATTGATTCTTATTCTATAGTATTTTATTCTTTGACATACAAACCTAACAGGTTTTCAAAACCTGTTAGGTTTCTTATTTTATTTAACTGTCACGTTTATTCAGGACTAGCCGATGTGAACTTTTGCTTCACAGCCTGTCAGAGTTTCAAACCTGGGCAGGGAGCTGAAAATCAGGTTTCACCTGGTTATAAAAAAGTAGAATCAAAATAAAAAGGAAGCAGATCTTTCACTGCATGCACTTTTACAACCTCTTCATTCATGCTTGAAAAATAAAGGTCGATATTTTCATTCTGCTTCGTTTCGTACTCAATTAAACTCTGGCGGCATGCTCCACACGGAGGAATAGGAGGATTTTTTTCATGAAATTCTTTCGGACCTCCCACTACAAAAATCTTTTTTATTTTCACATTCGGAAAGTTGGCAGCTACCCAGAATAGAGTGGTTCTTTCTGCGCAAAGTCCGGAAGGATAAGCTGCATTTTCCTGGTTGTTTCCAGAGTAGATTTCTCCGTTTTCCAGTAATACGGAGCATCCTACCAGAAACTGGGAGTAAGGTGCGTAAGCATTTTCACGGGCTTCCTTGGCTCTTTCAAATAATTTATTTTCTATATCACTCAGTTCACTGCTATTTTTAAAATATTCGTAACTGATCTCTATGTCTTTTTTCATATATTGTCAACTAAAAAAGGGGGGTAAAATTAGTTCTTTTTAATGAAGTGGGCAATATTTTATTCTTCCCGTAAAAAGTTCAATTTTTTTAATATTAAAAAATGTTATATACACCAATAAAATTCAGAAATGTTGAGTTGAAAAACAGATGGGTAATGTCACCTATGTGTATGTATTCATGTGAAAACGGAGAGGCTAATGACTTCCATTTTGTACATTATGGAAGCAGGTCACAGGGCGGTACAGGTCTGCTGATTGTAGAAGCAACAGGAGTGGAGCCCAAAGGTAGAATTACCAATCACTGCATGGGTATCTGGAATGATGAACAGGCAGAAAAGCTGCAGAGAATCGTAGAATTTGTTCACAAAAATTCAGATAGTAAAATAGGAATACAGCTGGCTCATGCCGGAAGAAAAGGTTCAACATGGAATAACATACAGATTTCCATAGAAGAAGGCTGGGAAACCGTTGCGCCAAGTCCTATTCCTTATCACCCGACCGAAAGAATTCCGCATGCGCTCACTAAAGATGAGATCAAAGAGCAGGTTCAGCATTTTAAAAAAGCAGCAAGAAGAGCTGTAAAAGCCGGTTTTGATATTATTGAAATTCATGGGGCACATGGATATTTGATCCATCAGTTTTTATCGCCGCTTTCCAATATCAGAACAGATGAATACGGAGGAACTTTTGAGAACAGGATTCGGTTTTTGATTGAAATTGTAGATGCTGTTAATGAAGAATTAAATGAAAATACAGCCCTGTTTGTAAGAATTTCAGGAACAGAATATGCTGAAAACGGCTGGGATATCCAGAGCAGTGTGGAGCTGGCAAAAATTTTAAAAGAACACGCTGTAGACCTTATTGATGTATCCAGCGGCGGAAATATCCATGGGGCAAAAATTCCTGTTTTTGACGGCTATCAGGTTCCTTTTTCATCACAGGTGAGAAATGAAGCAGGAGTGAACACCGGAGCAGTAGGTTTAATTACCAGAATAGAACAGGCAGAAGAAATCCTTAAGAAAGGAGATGCTGATCTGATCTTTGTGGCAAGAGAAATTCTGAGGAATCCTTATATTGCTGTTCAGGGATCTTTTGAAATGAAGGAAGACTGTTTCTTCCCTCATCAGTATACCAGAGCCAAAATCTCTTCTTAGTTCCCGGATAACTTTCAAAGCAACAGCAATGGATATTGACGATTTCATGTTTACCTGTCCCAGTAAAAAATTCCTGGGAGTAGAATGCCTGGGATGCGGTGCACAGAGAGCAATCGTATTGGTATTTGAAGGGAAATTCGCTGAAGCTTTTCAAATGTATCCTGCTGTATATACCTTATTGTTGTTTTTTCTTACGCTGGGTTTGAGTTTCATCGATAAAAAAAGAAAATACAGTAATATTTTAATGATTTTGGTAGGAGTTAATCTTATTATTATGATCATTGGCTACCTATATAAACATTATTAATTTAAAAAAAAATAATGTAAGTGTTTGATTTTAAACGGATAATGTAGAACGTGTCTTATTTTGTATTTTGATTTAAAGCGAATTATTTAGAAAAATTTCAACAAAAAATAAAATTCATTAGATTAAAATTCTTGCTTTGTTTTATTGTGCTGAATTTTAGAAATGTCGTAGAACTACTACAATTTATGAATCAGTGCCTCAAAAACTTTTTAAATTAGAACATGAAGTCTATCTTTGTTACATAAATCCTATATCAGGGATCAGTCGTTAATGATTAAAATTTAAGAATATGGCAGGAAATTCAAGAGGAATCTTAAAATTCAATGGAGGTGAAGGTCAGAAGTTATTAAAGCTTAACTATAGCGTATCAAGATCTACAGACGTTTCAGGACGTGTGGCATCTGACCCGTCAAACGCATTGATCAAAGTAACAATTGAAGCAACAGAGAAATCTGATGTTTTAGAAAGTTTATTAAACAGCAAATATAAACCTACAAGCGGAGAAATCAACTTTAACAAATCTCACGAAGAAGGAACATTGATCTCTTTGAAATGGGAAAACGGATATGTTATTCAGCATGAAGTAGATTTTGATGCTATTGACAGCAACAATATGCTGATCAGCTTTGTAGTAAGTGCTGAAAGTATCACCTATGGAAATTCATCTTATGATGGGCTTTGGCCAATGAGCTAAGTCTTTCATGAGCCGTAAATAAAAGACTGTCCCTAATAAGACGGTCTTTTTTTACCTTAGACTATATTCTGCGGGATTTTTGTTTATATTTTTAAACTCCCGTTCTGCCGGATAATCGTTTAGAAAATTAATCAAATCACTAAAAAAATATGTCAAATACACCTGGAAACTCACAAGCGGCGTCTTTTCGTCCGACGCAGAATGCAGATGGTATTTCCGAAAACCATCATACAGGTATCAATCGTTTGGTAAAACTTTCCCTTGTTATAGAAGGGAAAATTATCAAGTACTATAAACATTTCAAGCTTAAACAAAGTACAAGAAGACACCATGAATTCACACTGACACTGGCGCATGATACCCTGGGAGACAGACAGACCCACTCATTGGAAGAAGCCAATAAATTTCTTGGAAAAAGACTTACAGCGGTTATTTCCTATAAAGATATAGATAACAGCCCTGAAAGAACTTTTGTAGGGGTGATTACCGGAGTAGGATTCAGCCAGGAAAAAATGAGCCTGGGAAATATTGTGCTTACAGGATACAGTCCTACCATTCTGCTTGATGGTGCTCCTCATATTCAGAGCTTTGGAGGTTCACGGCCTGTTAATATCGGAATTATTGCAGACGAAGTAATCAAACAGGGGATTGATAAAAGCCGTTTTGATATCAGGGTTGATGCCAATAACTTTTCTCAGATCATCTACAGCAGCCAGTATGATGAAACTCACTATAACTATCTGGCGAGAATGGCTGAAGCGTATGGTGAACAGTTCTACTATGACGGAGAAGTTTTACATTTCGGAAAGTTGCCGGCTCAGAATAAACCTATTACCCTTACGTATGGAAGCAGCGCCAATGATATTAAAGTTGAGCTGAAAGCTGTACACACCAAACCGCAATTCTATGGGTATAACAGCAATAAAAACGAAAAGCTGACTTCAGGATCAACGCCCATCAAACATGTAAGTGATCTTGCAAAAACAGCATACAGCCATAACGAAACTATCTATAAAACGCCGGCTTTGCAAGTGGCTCCTATTAAAGCAACCACACATCTTGACGTTGAGTACTCTCAGAAAAGCGCTTCAGGAAGTGAGGCGGTAAATGTTTTTTCCGTTTCAGGAAACACAACCGTTCCGTTTCTTCACCCCGGTTGCGTAGCAGATGTGCAGATGCGTAAACAGGATTCTAATGAAACCTCTTATTTCACGAGGATCATGATTACAGAATCAGAGCACGAGATTGACACGATAGGTCATTACAAAGGAAGTTTTGTGGGAATTGCAGCAGATACAGGATTTCTTCCAAAGCCGGAATTTACTATTCCCAAAGCTGAGCCACAAACTGCAACTGTTATTTCCAATACAGATCCGGAAGGACAGGGAAGAATACAGGTACGATTTGACTGGCAGACCAATGATACCACTCATTTTATCCGTATGATGAGCCCTGATGCGGGAGGAACAGATCAGATTACCCAAAACCGTGGCTATGTCGCTATCCCCGAAGTAGGAGATCAGGTAATGGTTAATTTTGTACACAGCCATCCGGACAGACCTTTCGTTATGGGAGGAATGTTCCATGGAGGAGTTGCCTTGGGAGGAGGTGTTAATAATCATTTGAAATCCATTCAAACCAGAAGCGGGATCAGAATTCTGATGAATGATGAAGAAGGAAGCGTAACGATTCTGGATCCGAGCGGAAATACCTATTATATGGACGGACAAGGCAATATCAGCATGAAAGCACCTAAGAATTTTACTTTAAATGCAGGTGATAATATCAATATTACAGCAGGAAAAGAAATTTCTATAGGAGCAGGCGCAAGCATTACCAGTACCGCGAATGACAACATTGTTTCCATCGCAGGAAAAGATATGAAACTTACGGCTTCGGGAGATATTACAGAAACTTCCGATACCAGAACTGAAATGATTGAAAAAGAATTCAAGAGACAATCTGAGACTTCCAATGAAATAGCAGGGGAAATTTCCATGTTCAGCGAGCTGGAAAATATGACCATGCAAAGCGGAAAAATCGTGGAATTCAACAGTGCTGAAAAATCAAAACTTTTCTGATATGGCAATCATCAAAACAGCAACCAACCTGCGCATCACAGTAAAAGATTCTTATCATCTGAGCGTTGGAAAAAAGGTTGAAAAAATAGCAAAGAAAATCAATGTGGAGGCACAAAAGGAGAATCTGGTTTTAGCAAGTAACAAGAAGATTATGTCCCATGGCCATAAGTAAATATAACATACTCATTCTTTTTATTATATGCTGTTTCTCATTAACGAATTGTCAGAATAAAAAAATGGAAGAAAAATACACATGGCTGGGAACTGTTTCTGCTCCGCAGGAATATCCCATGGAAGTATATGAAGGAGCGATTATTGCCGATGATTTCACTTACCCCTTTGATGCCATCTGGGGAACACAGAATACCGGCTGGGGAAAAGAGGGAGGTACCATGAACGTAACCACCGAAAGAATGAATGCTCCTCATAAGCTGGAATTCACATGGTATTCCTTAGTGGAAAAAAAATTCTATACCGGAAAATGGGACCTGGATAAAGAAAAGATCAGAAAACTTTTGGATGAAGGGTTTGTAGACCAGGACACCAAAAAGAAAACTACTTACCATTCTTTTGTGGTAGGATTGGCTCCGAAGGGAAGAGTCGTGTTGTGGATGAAAGGTCCCGGAAACCAGAAAGAAATAGGTGCTTTCCAGGCACATGATACTGTCATTACCAAAGAAAAAGCCTATGATAATGCCCAATATATGTTGAAAGAAGGCTTTGCGGATAGAATGCTGAAAGACCCGTCCTACAAAACATTCAAGCCGGAAGTTCGTGAGAAAATTGAAAAAGAAGGATATCCTGATGCAGACATTTATAATGTATACAGAGAAAGATACAACTGGAAACCTTCCGTAATTCTCCCGGAAGGAGCCACCTGGATCGATTTCGGATTTACCAGCTATAACGGAGAACAGGAAAATCTTTTTGATCAGAGTTTAAAAGATAATACATACAAAAGCAGAGCTATACCAAAATTCTGCGGTTTTTACTGGAAAGATAAAAACAACAACAGGTATGCGGTATGGATAGACGCTTTTGATGACAAAGAAATATTTGATTTGTTTCAGAAAACAGGAAAAGACAAAAACATTGATCTGACCATTAAAGTCAATGAAGACAATACAAAGGTTTTGATATCCCTTGACTCTGAAAAAGACAAACTTCCGGTAACTAAAGCAAAAATAAGAGTATCTCGAAAGATAGAAGAATAGGTTTCATTCAGTCAATTTAAAAACAAGAACTATGCACAACAATCAATTTGGAAGCTATACACCAACTGTATCCAAAGAGGAGGTACTGGATATTACCATTGGGATTTTTTTTGACGGAACCCTGAACAATAAAACCAATACAGACGAAAGAAAAAATAACACGGATGCCCATAAAAAACATGGTGGGAAATCATCAGACAATACAAGCTACAACAATGACTGGAGTAATGTAGCCCGCATGTGGGATAACTATGATAAAAACTTCGGTATTTATATAGAAGGTATCGGTACACAGGATAAAGAAGGAGATGCTACGCTGGGATACGCTTTCGGAACAGGGGAAACCGGGATCAGATCAAAAGTGAGAAAAGGCTGCGAGGAAATCGTAAAAAAGGTGAAAACCATTAAAGCAGAAAAAAAAGCTGATAAAATTGCAGTTCTTACCTTTGATGTGTTCGGATTCAGCCGTGGAGCTGCCGCTGCCCGTAATTTTGTATACGAAATAGGAAAAGCAAAATATAAAGCTACCGCACGTACCATTTCCAATGAAGCTGCTACAGTGACCACTTATTCAGATGATGACGGGAAAAGTGTGGAGGCAGAAGATCTTCCAAAATGGGGACATCTTGGCCTTAAGCTCGAAGAAGCAGGATTAAAAGTTGATGTGTTGAAAGTGAGATTTCTGGGGATTTACGATACCGTTTCTTCCTATTCAAAATACCTGTCACCAATGCCTAATTTCAGTAACGATGTTGAAGAATTAAGCCTGAATGACATCGGAAAAGCACAGACTGTTGTTCACTTTATCGCCACTGATGAGCACAGAGAAAACTTTGATCTCACCAGAGTACATATCGGAACCGAAAAAACATTTCCCGGTGTACACTGCGACGTGGGAGGTGCCTATGAGAACGGGCAGGAAACGTGGGAAGAAGTGGAAACATCCTGGACAACCAGTTCCAAATTAGAAGCATTAAAAGCAGAACTCGTATCAGAAGGTTGGTATGAAAAAGATATGCTTACCATTACTCCCGGATTCTATTTATCATTGAGAGGAACCCGTTATCTGCTGAAAACTTACAGCTATATTCCTCTACATTTTATGGCTGAATACGGCATTGAGAAAAATCTTCCTATCACCTTAAAAAAAATGACTGATGATAAATATTCCATTTTGAATGATCAGTTTTTAATAGGAATAAAAGACCATCTCAGAACTTATGTGATGGGAAATGGCAAGCCTTATGCCTTCAAACATTTTAAAGCGCTGCGTGATGCTTATGGTGGAAACGAAGTCCCGGAAGACCGCCAGGATGCTTATCAGAAAGAAGTAAAAGAACAGAACGATTTGAGATTCCTTCGTCTTCATTACCTTCACTGGTCAGCAAGAAGAGAAGGAATCGGTATGGATCCGAGACCAAACAGAACAAGAGTTATCCACTAGAATTAAATTTTAAAAAGATACCGTACAAAGAAAGAAATTGAAGCAGGAACATTTTTATGCAGAAATATAACATACATACCGTTCAGAAAGATGAAACTTTAAAAAGTATAGCCTCGCTGTACGGATTGGATAAAGACGCATTAAAACTCTTCCACAACAACCATTGCGCTGTTAAGGACATGATCCTGATCAACCTTAACGGACAGAAAGAACTTTTTATTCCGAGAACTGCGGTTGCAGATAAAAACCTTTTGGTAAAATTCGGAAAAGGAAACAGCCTTATCCTTCGGCCGGAAGCTTCAGTGCGAAGATACAGTGTGGTCATTACCATTGAAAAAGGAGAAGATAAAAGCGAATTAAAATATGAAACATCCGTTCGCTGGCTGAAAACAGAAAAAGGAAATCATTTTTTTGAGATAGACAGAACATCAAACCTTTATCTCAATGAAGAAGAGGTGAATGAAATTGCCGATCTGCTGGCTTACAGAACATCTAAGGTTTTATACCCGTTACAGATCAGTACCAATGAATATGGGAAATTTGAAGCCGTAGAAAATGCTGAGGCGTTTTTAAAAAGATGGCCCACTGTAAAAGAAGAACTGTATAAAGAATTTGATGGCGAAACCGTAGACGAATACTGCGGAAAGATTGAAAAAGTAATCAGCCGGCCTGAAGCCATAGATCTTTACCTGAAAAATGATTATTTCATCCGTACTTTGTTTTTTGGAATATACCAAAGCTATGGTCCGGAATATAGAACTGAGATGATAACAACCTTTCCTGTAGTAGATAATGCTATTGAACCCGGATATAAAATCACACTGGAAACAGATCCGCTGAAAGGAGAAACCGGCCTGGTTACGGTAGAAGGATCAGGAAAGTTATATGAAGAAAGAGACATTGATGACTTTATAAGAAGATCACCCTTTTCATTGATTATAAATGATGCACCTGTAATGAATGAAGAAGGAACTTTCAGACTTATAAACTATATGAAAGAAGAAACTTCACTTCCGAAATCTCTTTATCTGGAATGCAGCATTATGTTGCAGGAAGAAAAAAAGATTTCAGTATCAGTTTCAGGAATTGATGAAAACTAAATTACCATTTCACTAAAGATAAAATTAATATGGCAGAAAAACATATTGTAGTACAGGGCGCCCTATGCAAATGCCAGTTCGGACAGGTTCCGGACAAGCTGAAAGTACTTACACACCAAAAAGAATATGCCAATGATAAAAGCGCTTCCAAAAAACTGATCGTTACCACGAAAGAAATTGGAGCAGCCACATTTGAAAAAAATACATTCGGAAACTGTACCAAAATGGGAGGACCGCCGCCGCCATGCAAGATTATGGTTACAGAATGGCAGAAGTTTTATGATAAAGTACAGCTCAGCAATGGCGGATATATCATTGTGGAAGACAGCAAGGCAGTATGTGCCGTTGCCGGTACTCCATGCATTGAGATTATAGACCACGGGCAGCGGGCAGAAGCCAGCCAGCAGAACTTTAAAAATGCCGACCAAGATGTTCAGCAGCAGATTAATCCGCTGGTGGATTCCGAAGAAATGTATAACGAACAGCCTTCAGGAGGAGGGCAGGATGGTGCAATCTAAATGATAAGAAAATGGCAAAAGGCGTAAAAAAAATAAAAGTTGTAAGCGGATTGTATTACCCTAAAATGTCTGTATTAGGGCAAAGGATTACCATAAAGCCAGACCAGTGGGTACAGTTTGGGGTAGGGGAATGGCTGCCGGGAACTACAGATGCAGACAAAAAGAAACCTCTTACCTGGATGAGGCAGAACAGCAGCAGAAAAATTATTATCAATCAGATCACCTCTGCTACAGGATATAAATTTTTAATTAGCAAGCAGTACTGCGGAAGCTATCAGTTTTATATTGAAGCCAGTCTCTCCGGAGTAAGAGATACTAAAAGTGATACAGGAATATTTGTAAAAGGCTGGTGTGAACCCAAAATTGTAAGCAGCAAATGGTCTACACAAAAAAACAGCAAAAGCATCAAAAACAATAAAAAAAACGAATACATTTCCTATGGACATATCGTTCATCTTAACCTCGTGACGGAAGGTCTCAATGGAAATACAGTCAGTATCGAACTTTGGAATCAGCAGACAGCAAAAGCAGATAAGCTGGTACACACCTACAACAATGTACAGGTAATAGATGGTGAGGTCAATCTGAAAATAGAAAATACCTTTGCCTGGATGGCCTATGTGGACAATATTCAGAATGTAGAGGAATTTTATATTAAAGTAAAAGATGTTGCCTCCAAAAAATACATTAAAGATAATCTGGGGGATGATCTTCATGCCATCTATCTGAATGTAAAAAATAAAGTCGCCACTACCAACACCAACGGAGCCCAGAACCAGACACCGACTAAAGTGTATAAGCCGGATGTCAATTCCGTTAGACTCGAACCCTGTAAATTTGAAGTCATCAAGATTACTGAAAATGAAACAAAGGACGGCAAAGCCAGCAACACAACCGTTAAAGTCTTTGATAACGGGAATGGTGTCAAACTGATAAAATCTGCCGCTTTACAGGAGCATATTCAGAGAACCATCTACTATAAGTTTGACTCTACAGTTATTGATAAAGATGGGGAAGCCGTCCTGAATAATGTGCTCAAATTTCTTCTTGAACACAAAGATTCCACAATGAATCTCAGTGGCTATGCCTGCGTTATAGGAAAAGAAAATTATAACAAAGGGCTTTCGCAAAAAAGAGCTGATGTTGTCAAAAAATTCTTTGCAGACGGAGGGTTAGATCCAAGAAGAATTATCTCAGTAGGAAAAGGGGAAGTAGATCCTACCGATGATAAAATGGGAAGAGATAATATCAAATACAAGAACGAGAAAGATTACGAAAATAACCGTAGAGTAGATATTTCATTTATATTCAATGCCCATGATGCACAGACTATCAGTTATGAAGTAACCGCACCAAGTGTTTCTACAAAGAAAAATCTCGTCATTGATATTACAGGTTTTCAAACCAATGAATGCTTCAGGGACAGTAAAGGAAAACATAAAAAACAGACCTTGATGGTAGACGTAGGACAGGCAATAGATAAGGGAGACACTGTGAAAACATTTAATACACCTACATTTACATATGGTGTATATTCCAACCTTTCCAGAGTTAACGCTTTTCCAGTGGAATATATCTGGCCTTCAGCATCCAATCCGAATCAGTTTCATTTGCATGTGCATAGCTGCCGGTATTTCAGCAATGAAAAAAGAACTACAGTACTGATCAAGGCTTATCCGGATATTAAATGGGAACTTGCTCTTGAGTTTTTGGTGAATGTATCCAATTATAAAGCAGCCAATATGCCGCCTGGATCTGTTTATGCAAAACACCAGGAAAAATCCAGACAGGCAGGATACAACAGAATGAGGATGAATGAAACCGGAAAAGTTCCGATTTCAATAGGGCTGGGCATATCTGCCGAATGGGATGCGGGGAGAGAAAAGAGAAGTTTTACCAATGAATTTGCAGATAGAATCAAACTGGTAGCCAGAATGATTGCCACTGCAGTCAATATTTTACAAAATGCAATCAACTATGCGCAAAGTGCGGCAAAAGAAACAGCAATACCGGTTGGTTTCAATATCAGATATCCGAAATTTACGGTTGTCGGAAAATGGTATCTGGAAAGAGTAAACGAAAGAAATACACTTAGCGTTATTGGTGAAGTAGGCTTTGGATTTAAACCTTTAATTGGAGCCGAAGTTGTTATTGATATATTGGGAGCAGCCATTGCGGCGGCTTCGTATGGAGCAACCGGAAACCCGGCAGCGGCAAGAATTATTAATAAGTTTCGTGGAGGATTAGAAAAATTAGGTGCTTCAGTAACCTTTACAGCAACATTTTATGGGGAGCTGGAAATAATGGTAGATGCCCTGAAGATTGACAGTATCAACGGGATCAATATGCAGGGAAAAACTACCATTGGAGGAAAAATGGGAGCCACTATTGAACTCAGTGTAAGCGTTGAGGTAGGAAGAGTAAAAGGGACAAAATCGAAGCCTATTATGACATTTAAAGCCGCTGCAAAAGCAGATTCTTACTTTGGTGGAGATATTGTACTGGATTCTGATTCTAAGGGATTATTCATCCAGCCGATCCTGAAATTTTCAGGAGTAGTACTTTCAGTAGAAATAGAAGGAGAAGTAGGCTGGTGGAAAAGCAATTTTAAAGTAGAAGAAAAAGTTATAAAAGAAGAAACTCATTATTTGGAAAAAAAATATCTAACTTAAATTGACTTATGCATAATTTTAAAAAACCATTATATTCTGTATATCCGAGAATGTACTGCTCGGGAACCATCTACGTAAATGATGTTCCTGTGATAGACTGGTACGGAGATGAAACAAAAGAAGGAGGATTCGGAGGAGATACAATAATCAATCAGGCCTTGCTTCAGAGCGGAAAATATAAAGTAACCGGGAAAATGTATCCTCGTTTAGGAAAAAATATTTTGGATGAAGATGATATGATGTCCATCGATTTCTTCTGTGCAGAGCTTGATAACTGGAAGGCTTCACGATTTGCGTTTCATCCTAAAATAGAATCTCCCTGGGATGGTTTGAGTGACAATATTAAATATCCTCATTTTGAAATCAAAGGTGAAATAGAAGTTGAGCTCCCTTTTGTACTTGATGGATGGCAGAACTCGGTAGATCTGAAAGACATCAAAAAAGAAGATCTTTTCAGCGATGTTTTCAAATATTATCAACAGATTAGAACAGCATTGCAAAGCCACAGTGCCGGAAGGTATCTGGAAATGTCACAGGATAAAATGAAGCTGCAGGAACAGGCTTTATACTATACAGAAGAACGGAAAAAAAGTTTTTTGGAAAGTGCAGGCCAATTATTTGCCCAGAATTTAGAGGTGGAAGAACTTCATGAAGGAGATCTGCAGCTCGAGATCATGGGACATGGAAAATTAGTAAGGTTGATGAAAAAAGATGGCTCACAACCATTACAGTTTAAAAGTCCGGATATTGAAAAACAAAGCAATATAGAAATGGAGGTGAAACTTCATATGAGAACAAAAGAAAAAGGTTTCAGTATTATTTAATCATTGAAAATGACTTTTTTAGGATATTTTACAGCAGTTCTTGTCATATTTTCACTCTATAAAGGATATCAAGTTTTCACGAAGTTTGCAGCCAACCGACAGCAGCTAGGAAAAAAAGGAGGCCTTCTGGAGAAAGTCTTCCTTATTTTTATCATTTCAGTCATTATGATTTCTGTCAATGCAATGGCATTTGTACTTTCATTTACTTTTTTTTGGGAAAAGGCTTACAGAACATTTGATGAGCCGCAATATGTAGCAACTGTTGTGGGGTATAAAAAAGAAATTACAAAGTTTAAGAACTTTTCAACTTCCACCTATAGAGACAAAGTGATTTTCTTTCCGAAAGTAGAATATACTGATGCAAATGGAAAAAAAGTAATAAAAACACTGGATATTACAACTGATCACCCACCCGCTATGGGACAGAAATTAAAGATAACAGATAAAGTAGGGAAAGATAGTACAAACACACTTCAGCTGGATTGGGTAATGTTTGCTGCAGGATGTATTTTTACAGGATTTGCAGCATTTTTCGCGTCATTAATTTCTACATACACCACATCATATTCCATGAAAAAAAGAATGACCTTGTCCTTCAGGATTGCATTATTGCTTATTTTCATTAATATTTCCTGTATAGTATTCATATATTTGAAATCATAAAGAAACAGAAGTATAGTTAAACGGATTATAGTAATCATCAAAATATAAAATAATATGAAAAAAGTAAGAGTTCTGATATTGATCTTTGTAGTATTGATCAATATCTGTTGTGGAAATAAATCATTTGATTTGTCAACGGTTTCATTAGGTGATGATGCAAAGAAGTATGATTTTGAAAACAAAAATCTGTTTCTGAAAGATGCAGCTAAGCCAGACATCATTCAATATTATGCTGATGAAAATAAAGGACTGTCTTATGAAAATATTCCATTAGATAATACAATGGGTACAAGAATTACCGTATACAAAGGAAAAGTAGGTGCTCTGGACACCAATGCTGCCGAAAAATATTCTTTGGAATTTGTAGAAAAAATAGTAAAAAAGAATGGAAATCCTACTGCTTCTATTACAGATAAAGCAACTGTAGATGCTAAGCTGGTAAAACCTATTTTTGAAAAGCTTAAAAAACTTTCTCCAGAAAAAGTGTCATGGAATCAAAATGAGAAAAATTCCTTTACATATCCTACTTCTTTCTTCTGGGATGACGGGAAAAATTATTCCATATTAAGTATTTCTATTGAAGATGATGGGAGAATAAGAAATAAATACATTTCTGTGACGAAAGATGCCTATCGTAATAATGCGGTATTTGGATTAAAATTTCCTGCCCCTCCGACTTCTCCATGGTATAAGTATATGAATTAAAACAGTCAGTAAGAATATAAAACAGTTTCCAGATACTTGAATCCTGTTTTTTCTGTTTATTATTGATAACCGGACACTAACACTAACATTATGAAAAAACTGAAATATGTATTAATACCAGTAATCTGCCTGAGTCTTGCATCATGCGGCCGGCAGAAAAATAAAGAAAGTGAGTCTTTGGTTGAAACAGCGGGAAGTACCCAGACTGAACCATTCAATCTTGCCAAACTGAAAGCAGGACAAAATATCAACGATATTTTAAAATCTGCCGGCGCAACAGAAAAAGAAGCTGTACGCACCAATGAAGTTACTCTTATCGGAAATGAAAAACTGGCTTTTTCATCAAAAGAATTATTACATTTCAATGGGATAGATCTGGAAGGCAGGAACAATAAAAATACAAATAAAGTCATTTTACATTTCGGAAAAGTAGACCATGAAATAGGCCCGCTTGCCAATGAAAAAGAAGACGAATTAGGGATGTATCAGCTCGATATCTATACTGAACAGGAAAGAACAGCACTTCTGGAAAACCTAAATAAAACATTACATAAACCGAGCTTCGATTCTATACACGAAGGTTTTGAATCAGAAGTAAAAGGTAATGAGATCATTCAGACTCATAATAAGTTCAGACAGGAAGTAGCGATCTGGAAAGATAAAGATATGCTTTACTATTACTGCGAAACCAAAATAGATAACAGACCGGACGAATACCGCTGCAATCTGTTTGTATTCAAAAATAAAGAATGGAAAGACCTTCTCAAAGGATCCGGATATCCCGATCTGGATAAAATTTCTTTATAATATTCGCCTTATTAGGAATTTAAAAACAAAAATGCCAGTCTAAAAAGACCGGCATTTTTTATATCAAATTACTATTTGAACTATTTCACTATAAACTGCATCGTCACCTGATCAAGCTTTAAGATATAAATTCCCTGACTAAGATTTCTCGTTTTGATAGAATTTCCATTTCTGAAAGGCTGATCTATCGTCTGAAGAACTTTCCCCTGAAGATTATAAATTTCAGCTTTCTTTACCTTCTGAAGATCTCCTTTTACAAAAATCTCCTGATTAGTAACCGGGTTCGGAGAAATTTTAAAACTGTCGGAAGTGGTTTCTGTAGCTGTATTTTGAACCATTCTTGCACTGGATCCTGAATAGCATGTCCATGAAAGGTCATCAATAGCCACTCTGTTACTTGTTGAATTATTAACAAGACTTACCACGACATTTCCGGAAATGTTGATATTACTGATGGTAGTAGTGACAGCAGAAGTACTGTAAGGAATAGTTCCCACGGTTGTTCCGTTTACTTTTACGTCGAAAGTACCGTTGGTTCCGGTAAACTTAAGCTGTGTAGTCACTGTTAAAGAACCAATACCATTAGCAGAACTTCCGGAAGTTAAAGAACCGCTTCTTACTGTAATTGCTTTATTATTAAGAGTCTGATCCGTTCTTGAATCCGTTGCAGTCCATGAGATACCGCCATTGCTCCATGTTCTGGTAGCATAAGTAGAGCTGGCTGCCGGAATCGTTTCAAAAGTTTCATTGGCACAGCTGGTTGGTGTAGTGCTTCCTGCATTGGTTGTACCGGAAACTGTAGAACTGTTTGATGATGAATTTCCTGCTGCATCCTTCGCAACCACATAAAAGCTGTAAGTTGTAGAAGGAGTAAGCCCTGAAATGGTTGTTGAGGTTGAACTCGTTGTCGTTTGCAGACTTCCGTTCATGTAAACATTATAAGCTGTTACTCCTACATTATCGGTAGAAGCGTTCCATGCCAGAGAAATACTGCTAGACGTTTTTCCGGAAATAGTTACACCTGTTACTGTAGCAGGCGCTTGGGTGTCACCGGAAGGTTGCTGGGAACCCCAGATAAGATTGACATAATTCGGATTATCAATAAACGGGTTTCTGTTTCCCTGAAAAGCATAAGAGGCATTATTTCTTTTAATTTCAGCCTGAGAAACCGGATCCTGATTATGCCATGCAAGCAAAACATTCAGCTCCCATGTCTGTAATCCCGGGAAAGTAGAACTTCCTAACATATTTCCTGACGAAAAAGTAGAAAGCTTGCTTTGGTAGCGGGTTACAAAATAGAAAATCATACGGGCCACATCTCCTTTAAACTCATCAATTGGCTCAAATACTGTTCCCGAATATCCTGAAGAAGCAGAAGTTCCAAGTTTTGAACCATTCTGTGAAGTAAAAGAAGCACTTCCCACCTTTCCGAAAGGATAATTACTTCTCATTCCGTTTACTTTCCCGTCTGTAGCCCTGATAAAGTGAATATCGGCAACCATTGGAGAAGCCTGGTTGAAAAGACTTTGAGGAACAATGTGCTCTCTGTTATAGCAATTCCCTTCAGTAGAATAGGTACCACACTGATCAGATCCCGGAGTAAAATTGTAAGGGTCAGCACCTGAAGGTCTTTCTGAGTAAATATCCAGAATCGTTCCGTCATTTTCGTAGTCCTTGTCAATATCCGTGGTTTTATATCCTGTCCAAAGCCCATTGTAGCCTTTATCAACATGTCCGTTAGTGATAATGTTGCTTAATTCAGTTTTCAGTGCTGCACCACTCAGTCCGTTGGCAGAATTGTAGTAACCTGCAGGAGCCTGTGCATGGGCAAGTCCTGCAAATAAAGAAAATAAAATAATTTTTTTCATATTAATTAATATAAGTCTCAGCAAGAATACCACATTTTTGTGAATTAAAAAATTACAAAATCGTTAATTTTAAATGCACTATATGTAATGCATAATGAGTGGTAAATGATAAGTGATGAATGATGAATGATGAATGATGAAGTTTCGTGTGAGATTCAGTTTTTGTATTTTGAATTATGGCTTTTCTATAATTTATCCTTTACTTCAATATTGGATATTCAATAGGTGCGGGCCTTAGCCCGGTTTAAAATAAACCGTTTTCCTTTGCTTTATCCGAAACTATAAATAATAGAAGACTATATCCACGGTTATCTGTGCAAATCTGTGCTATCTGCGGGATAAACAAAAATTACCCATAAGCCGTACTTTCTATGGTTTATCCTCAATATTGGATATTCAATAGAGGCGGGCTTTAGCCTGGTTTAAAAATAAAACGTTTTTCCTTTGGCTTTAGCCAAAACTTAAATAACGGAAGGTAATTTTCAACAGTCATCCGTGCAAATCCGTGTAATCTGCGATAAAAACCTCTGCCATTATCCCGTCAGGAAATTCCAGCTTATAAAACCTAAAAAGCCGGTACAAAAGTACCGGCTATATATAATGGATGACTTAAATTTATTTTCTTTGTGGCGGATAATTTTTCATAATCTCAGCCATGATTTCAGGAATCTGTCTTTGCTTTGCTTTTGGAGAATCTACAGAAATCCCGCTTCCGATACCCTGCCAGACTAATTTATTGGTTTTTGCATCAATAAGATCTACAATTAATGCTCCTTCATTATAATTTGTTGTCCATGTTCTGTTCATGCCAACACCCCATCCGAATGGTCCGCCCCATCCCCACATTCCGTAAGGTGAAGACGAGTTGATATCAGTAATCTTTTTATGATTTGCTTTTACGTTGATGATAAGATCAGGATTTTCTCCGGACTGAAGTCCTTTGCTCTGAAGCTGTCTCGACAGTTCGTTCAATACCCTGTCTTTATCAATATCATTCAGTTTTAGATCATCAATTCTTATTTTATAGGTTTTGTAAGAATTGAAATTGGCGGTTTCAGCATAATCGGAACGTACCTGAAAAGGGCTACAAGAAGTTAAGCCTAAAGTAGCAGATGCCAACAAAATAAAAATATATTTTTTCATTTTATTTATTTTTTTTTATCACTTTTAATGAATGTATCAGTCTTTTTATCGTACCCGTAAGGACAGTGTCTGCAGCCGCTTTTACAGCAATAGCCTCTTTTCAGATGGAATTTTTCTGTAAAAACCTTGTACCCCTGTTCATTATAGTAGAAGTCTTCACCTTCTTTGATGTCATATTGGGCCATAAGTTAAATGCTAGTCAAAAAACTTTTTATATTTGTTACTATGATAATTGTATGCCAAAAGCCTTTAAAAAAATTAAAAATTAATGGCATCGCGCTCTTTCCCTTTATCTTCATTAGGAAACCCGAAGATAAGGAAAATAATGTATTGATCAATCACGAAAAAATTCATTTGCGTCAACAATTGGAAATGCTCATCATTTTCTTTTACATCTTCTATGTTATCGAATATTATTATTGGTTCTTCAAACTTAAGGACGGCTATCTGGCCTACAGAAGAATTTCCTTCGAAAAAGAAGCTTACGCAAATGAAAACAACCTGAATTATCTCAGAAAAAGAAAATTCTGGAGCTTCAGGAAATACCTTTGAAATTATAAATGATGAATGATGAATGATGAATGATGAATGATGAGTTGCGTGTTTTCGGGATTCGCGGTGTGGATCTAGGTTTGGGAATCTGGGGCTGAGATTTCGGTTAACGATCACAATATTCAATAGGAGCGGGCTTTAGCCCGTTTATCAAAACAATCTAAATTCATCCGGCTTTAGCCAAAACTTAAATTAAATAATCCTTATCTTATTATACAAAATTCGTACATACTTAACACGATCATCTGTGTAAATCTGCGTTATCTGCGAGAAAAAAAAGAAAACTCACACAACACTAAATCTTTTCCTAATTTTGTAAAGAATAATCTTTGAGTCGTAAAACTGAAATGCTATTAAAACTTCCCACAGAACCTGTTCCTATCCAGGAAATTCCCATTCAGAAAAATATTAAACTTTTCATTAAAAGGGAAGATCAGATTCATCCGTTGATTTCAGGTAACAAATACTGGAAGCTGTTTCACAATGTCAACCACTATCTGGAAAAAAGTCCTGATAATCCCTATATCATTACTTTTGGAGGCGCTTTTTCCAATCACATTGCAGCGGTTTCAGCAGTAGGGAGCCTGGCAGGTATTCCAACACTGGGAATTATCAGAGGAGAGGAACTGCAGCATAAATGGCGCGATAACCCAACCTTACTTTTTGCAAAAAGAAATGGAATGAACCTGAAATTTGTCACCCGGGAAGAATACCGTCACAAAGAAAAACTGACAGAATTCCTTCAGCAGGAGTTCCCTGAAGCTTTGATAGTTCCTGAAGGAGGAACCAATAAAGAGGCTGTAGAAGGAGTGAAAATGATGCTCAATGAACAAACAAAAGATTTTGACTATCTTTGCACCGCAGTCGGAACCGGAGGAACCATTGCAGGAATTTCAAAGTTTTGTGAAGAGAATCAGAAAGTTATAGGATTTAAAGCCGTTGACGATGCTTCACTGGAGAATAAAATTTTTGAATTAACTTTAAAGCATAATTTTGATCTAATAGATTCATGTTTTGGAGGTTATGGTAAAATAAATGACGGAAACGTCCGTTTTATCAATGATTTTAAAGAAAGGTACGGTATTCCTTTGGAGCCGGTTTATACAGGAAAGATGATGGAGAAGATTTTTGATTTGATTGAAGAAGGGTATTTTCCTGAAAACAGTAAGATTTTGTGCTTTCACACTGGTGGATTACAGGGCATTGAAGGAGCAAATCTGCTGTTGGAAAAACAGAATAGAAATTTAATTATATAAGTAAAATTGAAAAACATGAAACACTTAGTGTTCCATCTTTCATTTTAAAACAATAAAAAATATAAGATGAAAAGACTTTTCCTATCCATAAGCCTTTTAGTTTTATCAAAATTTTCAGCCCAGACTTGGGCAACCGAAGATCAGTATATTCAGAAGTTTGCTAAATATGCCGTAGAAGAAATGGAAAAATATAAGATTCCGGCTTCTATTACCCTTGCCCAGGGATTACTTGAAACTGGGGGTGGGCAGAGCAGACTGGCTCTGGAAGGTAAAAACCACTTCGGCATAAAATGTAAAGAAGACTGGACCGGTAAAACGATGAAACATACCGATGATGCACCCAACGAATGCTTCCGTGTGTATGAAGATCCAAGACAGTCTTATGAGGACCATTCCATATTTTTATCCACCAGAAAATACTATGCAAATCTTTTCAAACTGGATATGAAAGATTATAGAGCATGGGCGTACGGTTTGAAAAAAGCAGGCTATGCTACCAATCCCCGGTATGCTTCAATTCTTATCACTAAAATTGAAAAGTACAGACTATACGAATATGACAATACGAACTCCAATGAAGTATTGTACGCCGTTCTGAAAATGTATCCTGATCTGAAGGATGACAGAACGTTCATGGCACAGCTGGAACCTTCAAAAGCAGGTAAAAAAACTAAGGAACCGGTTACCGTAGAAGTTCCTTATAAACAGACTTCTTATGCGCAGCAGCAAAAAAGAGTGGAAAGAATCAAAACGAAAGCTGAAATTCTTAATTCCATTCTTATCAAAAGCCATCCGAATGACGGCCTGAAATATATCATTATTCCTGAAGATACCGATGTGAAATTCATTGCTAACAAATTTAAGGTCAGCGAAAGCAGACTTATGAAATGGAATGAGCTGGAAAGTGAAACCTTGAAGAAAAATGACATCATTTTCCTTGAATCTAAAAATTCTACAGGAAATACAGCTACTTATAAAGCCGAATACGGAGAAGATATGCATGATATCGCCCAGAAATTCGGAATCAAATTAAATAAATTGTATGCTAAAAACAGAATGGATGAAGGACAGCAGCCATCCGCAGGACAGCTTATTTATTTAATAGATAAAAAACCACGAAACTAATTTAATTTTTGTTGAGAGTTTACCGTTGACAATTACATGCCAACCAGCAGCTGTCAACAACAACGAAGTATATATGAAGTATCAAAGAAGTTCGGCTTTGTTTGATGAAGCCTACAAATACATTCCGGGAGGAGTCAACTCTCCGGTAAGAGCATTCAAATCCGTAGGAGGAGTGCCAGTTTTTATGAAATCAGCAAAAGGTGCTTACCTTACTGATGCAGATGACAATACTTACATCGATTATATCAACTCATGGGGGCCGGCTATTTTAGGACATACACATCCTGAAGTACTGGAAGAACTGAAGATACAGGCAGAGAAAGGATTCTCTTTCGGAGCACCTACAGAACTTGAAACAGAAATTGCGAAATTCATCATTGAAAATGTCCCGAATATTGACCAGATCAGAATGGTTTCTTCAGGAACAGAAGCATGTATGAGTGCCATCAGACTGGCAAGAGGATATACAGGAAGAGATAAAATTGTAAAATTTGAAGGCTGTTATCACGGACATTCAGACTCATTCCTGATTAAAGCCGGAAGTGGTGCTGCCACATTCGGAAATCCAAATTCCCCGGGAGTTACTGCAGGAACGGCAAAAGATACTTTATTAGCCCGTTATAATGATATTGAACAGGTTCAGGATTTATTCCGTCACAATCAGGGAGAAATTGCAGCGGTAATTATAGAGCCGGTTGCCGGAAATATGGGATGCGTACTGCCTGAAAACGACTTCTTACAAAATCTTAGAAAGATATGTGATGAAAACGGAGCTTTGTTAATCTTTGATGAGGTAATGACCGGTTTCAGATTAGCATTCGGAGGAGCTCAGGAACTTTTCAACGTAAAAGCAGATTTAGTGACTTACGGAAAAGTAATCGGTGGAGGACTTCCGGTAGGAGCTTTCGCAGGAAGAAATGAAATTATGGACCACCTTGCACCAAAAGGAGGGGTATACCAGGCGGGAACATTAAGCGGAAATCCTTTAGCCATGAGAGCAGGATTAAAAACCCTTCAGCTTATTAAAAATGATCCTGAATTTTTCAACAGATTAGAGAAGACAACTGAAACATTGGATTTTGAAATAGGAAAAATTCTGAACGAAAAAGGAATTGCTCACAGAATCAACAGAAAAGGTTCTATGATGTCTGTTTTCTTTCATATTAAAAGTGTTTCCAACTTTGATGAGGCTCAGGAAGCTAATCATTCATTGTTTAATAACTTCTTTCACCAAATGCTTCAGAATGGAGTATATCTTCCGCCAAGCGGTTATGAAACTTACTTCATTAGTGATGCCATCAAGGATAAAGAAATTGATATGACACTGGAAGCAGTAAGAAAGTTTGAGTATTCAAATAAATAAATATAAAAAACCGGATTTTACATCCGGTTTTTTTGTGCAGAATGATTTGAATTGGAAAGTCTGCAGATCAATAAAAAACTCTACGCAATCAGAGTTATACACAATCTTTGTCACTCCGCAGGAGTCTCAGCAGCGTAAAACAGTATAATCTGGATTCCTACGGAATGACAAGGGTGCTGGTAATACTTCCCGTTTATTATAAGTGATAGTATTACATCTAAAAAAATAAGGACATAGTTTGTCACTCCGTAGGAGTCTCAGCAACGTAAACAGTATAACCTGGATTCCTACGGAATGACAAGGTGCCGGTAATACTTTCCGTTTATCATAAGTGATAGTATTACATCTAAAATACCCACATAGTTTGTCACTCTGCAGGAGTCTCAGCAGTGTAAAGCAGTATAACCTGGATTGCTACGGAATGACAAGGTGCCGGTAATACTTTCCGTTTATCATAAGTGATAGTATTACATCTAAAAATACCCACATAGTTTGTTCACTCCGCAGGAGTCTCAGCAGCGTAAAGCAGCATAACCTGGATCGCTACAGAATGACAAGGTGCTGGTAATACTTTTCGTAAATCATAAGTGATAGTATTACATCTAAAAATATGTACATAGTTTATCACTCCGCAGGAGTCTCAGCAGTGTAAGCAGCATAAGCTGGATTGCTACAGAATGACAAGGGTGCTGGTAATACTTTCCGTTCATCACAAGTGATAGTAGTACATCTAAAAATACACACATAGTTTGTTCACTCCGCAGGAATCTCATCAACGTAAACAGTATAACCTGGATTCCTACGGAATGACAAGCGTTGCGGGATACTCTTTGTTGTAGTGTAGAAAGATAAACTGAGTCTTTTTAGCAAGTAATCACCACAAAGCATAAATCATACAGATTTTGTAATAAACCATACACTTTGTTCAGAACACTTCTTTTTAATTTTGCCATAAACAGATTGGAAATGAAGACCTCAGACCCTACCATCTCCCGCAAGGATTTTATCCGGAATTCAGCATTGGCTGTAGCGGGATTAACTTTATTGCCTAATATAATGACCGCATCACCTTTTTTTAATGAAAACAGAATTTCAGCAAAAGGAAAAATGAGCCTTAAAAATGTTCGTCTGGAAACTGGTTTTACGTATGAGGATGGAGAAGTGGCTTCTACTAAAACCGATCTGTTCTGTATAGAAGTTGAAAACGGAAAAATTACAAAGATTTCCCCAAATCAGCCAGATGCTAAAGCAGTAGATTTAAAAGGATTTTTAATGCTTCCTGCATTCAGGGATATGCATATTCATCTTGATAAAACTTTTTATGGAGAGCGGTGGCAGGCTGTTAGAAAAAGGAACGGTGGAGTGAAAGGAATGATCGAACTGGAGCAGAAAATGCTTCCTGAGATGCTGAAGAATTCAACTTTCAAAGCAGAAAAACTGATTGAGTTATTACAGTCTAAGGGAACTTCCTATGCAAGAAGTCACGTGAATATTGAACCTACTTCCAAACTTCAGTCATTAAAAAACCTGCAAAGGGCTTTAGAAAATAAAAAGAAAGGATTTGGAGCTGAATTGGTAGCTTTTCCACAGCATGGGGTGTTTTACACGGATTCAGCGCCTTATCTGAAAGAAGCGGCACAAATGGATATCGATTTTATCGGTGGGGTAGATCCGTTCAACATTGATGGAGATATTGAAAAAGTCGTTGATTTTACCGTTCAGCTTGCTACAGATCATAAAAAAGGAATTGATATTCACCTGCATGAAACCGGAGATTCCGGATTGAAAACAGTAGAATATCTGATTAAAAAAGTAAATGAAAATCCTTCTCTGAAAGGGAAAACCTATTTAAGCCATTGTTTTGTTCTTGGGAAATTAGAAACCGTAAAACAGGAAGAAATTGCTGAAAAATTAGCCGATGCCCAAATCGGAATTGTCTCTACAATTCCCTTCGGAAGACTTATCATGCCAATACCAACACTTTACAAACATAATGTCACGGTTCTTACAGGGAATGACAGCATTGTGGATCACTGGAATACTTTCGGAACAGGAAGTGTCCTTCAGAAAGCCAACTTAATGGCCCAACTGTATGGATATTCAACAGAATTCTCATTATCACGAAGTTTAAAGCTGGCAACAGGAAATATCCTTCCGCTGGATGATAAAGGAACCCAACAGTGGCCTAAAGCCGGAGATAAAGCAGATTTTGTACTGATCAATGCCAGCTGTTCAGCAGAAGCGGTATCAAGAATTTCAGAGGTGGAATCATTGGTACATGATGGAAATGTTGTCTTTTAATTCAAATAAGAATTGATTAAATAAAGATATAAATATAATCTAGTTGTGTTTTTTTTGACCACAAAAGGTATAGAAGTGAATGCGGACTGAAACTAATGTAAGAGTGAAGGTAATGCTTTTATCCTTTTGTGGTTATTTTTAGTTTTCTCTCATAATTTTTAGTAATTTTAGGAGAAAATCAGGCAGAGTGGGTTATCATACAGATCATTTTCCGGTATTAGGAATTCAGGAATTCAGCGAGAATCAGCTGAAGGGCTGTAATCTGTTATTTAATGAACTTTATGGAGCGCGTTCTATTGATGAACCCCACAAGCATGACTTTTTTATCATCAATCTTTTTGAGTATGGAGTAGGCACACATACCATAGATTTTACAGAATATCAGGTGCAGGATTATCAGATTCATCTTGTTTTTCCTGATCAGGTGCATCAGTGGGTGATTGAAAAAGAAACCATCGGATATCAGCTGATGATCAGTAGAGATTGGTTTGAAAGCTTTCTGCCATCGTTGAGGTTTTCAGCTTCTTATTACCAGAACCATCCGGTGATCAATCTTTCCAAACAGGTTTTTGAAACTTTTCTCTATGAATTTCAGGCCATTCAGAAAGAACTAAGTGGGGAAAAAATATTTTGGGAACTGATTCAGAAAAGAAGTGAAATAATTGGTTTGCTAGTGAGTAAATCCGTGGAGGGTGCTTATAAAGATTTTGAAGTCTATAACTCGAATCCTATTATTTCAAGGTTTCTGCATCTTATTGACGAACATTTTAAAACGGAAAGATCAGTTTCTTTCTATGCTGAAAAACTAAATATTTCTGCCAACTATCTGAATATTGTCTGTAAGAAAAGTCTCAATGCTTCGGCTTCTTCTCTCATCCAGAACCGTATTTTACTGGAGGCAAAAAGACTCCTGAAAGTTTCTGAAATGTCTGTGAAGGATATTGTGTATGAATTAGGTTTCTATGATCATGCCAGTTTTTCCAAATTCTTTAAGGCACAGACGGGGATGACGCCTTCCCAGTTCAAAGAATAATCTGTACAAAACAAGACATAATTGATACACCGGTTTATCCTTAAGCCAGGTTAATTTTGTATTGTTAAAATTTAAATCATGCAATTTCCCTATCAATTAACTGCAAAAGGAAAATATACCCTGAAAAATGTCCGCCTGGAAACTGGCTTTGAATACGAAAATGAAGAGGTCATTGGAACAAAAACAGACCTTTTCAGTATTGAAATTGAGGCCGGAAAAATAAAAAAAGTGAAAGCTAATGATCACTCTTCTGAAGCTATTGATGCTAAGGGATATCTGATGCTTCCTGCTTTTAAAGATATGCACATCCATCTTGATAAAACATTATATAGACTTCCGTGGCAGGCACTTTCTCCAAAAAGAAAGACGGTAAAAGATATGATTGCTTATGAACAACAGATCATTCCTGAGCTGCTGAAAACTTCTGTAAGCAGAGCGGAACAGCTGATCAGCCTGCTGCAGCATTACGGAACTCATTTTGTGAGAACTCATTTCAATATTGATCCTACTTCAGGATTGAAATCACTGGAACATCTTGAGCAGGCTCTTGAAAATAAAAAAGATTCCTTCCAAGCTGAGCTGGTTGCCTTCCCGCAGCATGGTGTTTTTTATACAGAATCTGCACCTTTGATGAAAGAAGCCGCACAACTGAAAGGTGTGAAATTTATTGGAGGGCTGGATCCTTTAAGTATTGACGGCAGCATTGAAAAAGTAATGGATTTTACGGTTCAGCTGGCTTTAGATCATCATAAAGGAATTGATATTCATTTGCACGAAACGGGAGAGTCGGGAATGAAAACCATCAATTACCTGATTGATAAGGCGATCGAAAATCCTGAACTTCAGGGAAAAGCTTTTGTAAGTCATGCATTTGCCTTAGCTCATCTTTCACCAAAAGAAACAGAGCTGATTGCAGAAAAACTGGCTGCAGCAAAAGTAGGAATTGCTTCTTCTGTACCTTTTAAAGGAAAGATAATGCCTATTCCAACCCTAAAAAAATACGGAGTGAACGTATTGATCGGAAATGATAATGTGCAGGATTACTGGAGTACATTCGGATCCGGAAATATGTTACAGAAAGCGAATCTGATTGCTGAGCTCTATGGGCACGCCACAGAATATGCGTTGTCGAGAACCTTACAGTTTGCAACTCAAAGTATTCTTCCTCTGGATGAAAAAGGAAATAAGCAGTGGCCAAAAGCAGGTGATGAAGCTGCAATCGTTCTGACGGATGCTTCCTGTTCTGCGGAAGCCGTTTCCAGAATGTCCGAAATAAAAGCCCTGATGAATGACGGAAATTTATTCTGGAGAAAGTAATTGAAGTATATATTTTTTATACACTTGTTTTTTGTAATGCCATCGGAGACTTTCTGGTGGCATTTTTTGTAGTCGCAGGTATCGAGATTACGCGTTTCGGTTTTCGAGTTTGGATTCGGGTTTTGTTTTTTTGTTGTTATCAATAGGAACGGACTTTAACCTGTTTATGTAAAAACGAATTCAGCCCTTTGGCTTTAGCTTAAACTTATCAGCAAACATCTGTGTAAATCTGTGTCATCTGCTGTAAAAATAACTGTTCATATTGCTGTTTCAGTTTTTTCAATATGAACACCCGTTCACATTGAAACCGGCAGATTTTTATAATGCCAGGGAATAAAGAAAAAAAAAGCCTTCGGAACATTTTTCCAAAGGCTTTTTAAATTTAAATGAAATTAATCTAACTACTATATTGTTTTATAAGTTGAAGTTGGTCCAACCTGCATACCATGTATCTGTAGCATCTTTTACCGCACCTTTGTAAGTTACTTGTGTAAACCAGGTAGCCAATTTAGGATTAGTAAATGAACCTCCGGTTAATAATGGAGAACCTGCAGTAGGCGTGAAGTTTGGTGTAGTTCCTGCTGGAGCCCATGCACCGGCAAGTTTTACATCAGCTGTAGAAGCAAGGATTGTATTTCCTTTAGCATTGAACCATGTTGTAAGATCTGCCAATGTATATGTTGTAGGAGTAGATGTAGATGGTCCGAATTTTAAAGGAGTTGTATTTCCTGCCAATACGTTGTTTTCAAAGAAAAGTTTATTACCTACAATATTGTTATCTGTTGGAGAACCTTTTGTAGCATCGATGAATAAACCAACAGGGAATCCTGTAAATACAGAGTTAAATACTGAGATAGAAGAGTTTCTTCTGATCTGTAAAGCATTCTGGAATAACGCGTTGATAGAACCAGGAGCCGCAGAGTTGATTGGCCCGATAATCGTCATGTTAGAGAATGTAGCAGATGTCTGAGGCGCTAAAGTAGAACCGTTGGCGTCATTATCAGATTCAAATGCGTTGGAACCTGAAACGTCCGCTACCTGAGAATCTCTTACTGCAATACCAAACTGTACATTTCCTGAGAATCCGTTATCTGTATCGAAATCGTCATCTAAACCTTTGTAAGAAATAAGGTGAGAACAGTTTACTGTTCCTCCGAACCACTCAAAACTGTCATCATTAGCATAAGCAACTTCTACATAATCTACTGTAGTTCCGTTACCTACACCACCGAAAGTAAGTCCGTTGATCTCTTTATCCGGTAAGAATGCATATCCTGCATATTCAATTCTTACATATTTTAATACACCACTGTTGTCAGCTGCATTTGTTCCCCCATAAAGTCCAAGACCTTCAGAGTTGTTGATTCCTCCTTCAATTTCTCCAACTCCGTTTGCACCACCGAAAGAGGCGTTGGTAGGAGCGTTTCCTAAAATTACTACACCTGCCCAGTCTCCTCTTTTAGGACTTGGTTTTTCTGAAGTGAAGATAATAGGGTTGGCAGCAGTACCTTCTGCCATGATTTTACTTCCTCTTGTAATGATCAAAGCACCGTTTTTATCAGCTTCACCTACAATCTTTGTACCTGGCTCGATCGTTAAAGTTGCTCCGTTAGTTACATATACCAGTCCTCTCAGCTTATAGATTTTATTGGCTTTAAGTGTTGTATTGGAAGTGATTTTTCCTGAAAGAATAAGGTTTTCAGTTTCTCCGTTTCCGTTACCTCCATTTTGAATAATGGTAGGTCCATCTTCTTCTATATTTCTACATGCGGTAGTTGATACTAGAGCGCCAAGCATTAAAGAATATAAAACGAACTTTTTCATGTTATAAAGAATTAAATTATTTTTATTAGATTATTTGTTGAGTGAATTAAAAATTGTATCCCAGTGTTAAACTGATATTGGTTCCTGTAAGTCTTTCAATGGCAAGAGCATCTTTGCTGTCATACTTACCGTTGTCGTTCAGGTCATGGTAGAATTTGGCACGACGGTTCAGGATATCTGAAACATTCAGCTTGATCTCTCCTTTGTTGCTCCATAATTTTTTAGCAAGCTGGAAATCAAGAAGAGGTCTTGGTGCCTCCCAGATTGGTGGAACCTGGTCATTTCCTACATACAGGATTCTTCTTCCGATCATGTTGAATAGTACTGTAGAAGACCATCCTGATTTCTCAGTATCATACTGAAGACTTACATTTACCGTATATGGAGACTGTCCCTGCATTGGTCTGTCAATCTTGGTAGTTTCGTCAGTTACTCTGTTTTTGATTAATGCTACGTTTCCACCCAGTGTAAAGTTTTTAAGAGCACTTACAAAATCCAGTTTTTTTCTGGCTTCCACTTCCAATCCGTAAGCATCAGCTTTATCTACGTTAAGATAGTTAAAGGTGTTACTGGTTCCTACCCCTGATTGGTTGAAATATAATTCGATAGGCTTTTTAAAGTTTTTATAGAAGGCAGCTACTGAGAAAATCTCACCGTTTCTCGGGTAATATTCCCAACGAAGATCAGCACTCGTGATTTTTGTTCTTTCAATAGACTTGTTACCAATTACGGTAGCTCCAAGATCAAAATCATAATAAGCTAGAGGAGAAACCTCTCTGAATTCTGGTCTTACAACAGTTTGCGAACCTGCAAGACGAATGTTCATTTTAGGATTTACCTTGAATGTTAAGTTAACAGCAGGCAGGAAGTCTGTAACACGTGTATTTACAAAACGGTCATCGCTTTTCTTTGTGCTTCCAACCAACTGGTCAAAGTTTTCAACTCTTAATCCCCAAACCGCTCTTAACCATGGTGTAAAGTTATTGTCAAACTGTAAATATCCTGCGTTAAGGATTGTATTGGCAATATATCTGTACTGGTTTCCTGCAATTTCATCGAATGTAAATCCTCCGTTAGTTCCAAAATTCTGAGGATTGAAGATCGTTTCAAAAGGCTGGGAAAGTAGTCCCTGGTTGAAGTTTTCAAGTCTTACAGAGAACGGTCTTGAATTATATATTCTGTCTTTTACCTGGAACAAATAACCTCCTTTGATCGTTTGCTTCTGTCCGAACATCGTAAATGTTTTGGAAACATCACCTCCGGCATTATATAAATAGTCGCTTAGCGTAGAATAGAATACACTTCCTGACTTTTGGGAAAGACCATTGGAAATCAATGCTAAATAAGGACTTCCCGGCATGTTGGTATATTGGTTATACTGCAAACGCTGCAGCAAAGGAATATACTGATCAAGAATTCCGAAGCTTCCGTACCAGTTGATGGTCAATCCGCCAAGAGCATCAATTTTATGGTTACCGCTAAGGGTTGAGTTATAGAAAGTAGTTTCTTTAAAACCGATCTCCCTTGCCATGATGTTTGTTCCGTTGATAGGATCAAATTCAAAGTCCTTTCCTGTTCTGAAGGACATGTGGTTTACCGTATTGTTGGTAATGATATTCTTTAAGGAAATTTTATTGTTGTTGTTCAGCTTTAAAGCAAGGTTCAACATTCCCCCTAAAATAATATCATTGCTGTATTTTTCTGTAAAATAATCGAAGTTGGTATCAGCAAGCTGGTCGTTGATGGTGAAGAAACGGTTGGTAGATTCAGTTCTTCTTTTGTTATTACTGTAGTTTAAAACAGCAATTACCCCTAAATCTTTTCCGAAAATTTTTGTGTTGAAACCACCGTCAAGCTGTAAGCTTAAGTTTTCCGGGTAACCGATACTGTTGTATCCCAAGTTCTTTGTATACCCTTTACCGATCTCCGTTTTTTGTGCCTCGGTCAGAATGCTGAACGCATTTTTTGCAGGCATATTGGTAGGAAGTTTTCTGTAACCGTCATCAATTCCTAAAAAGTCCCATTTTCCGCCTTTCTGCATATGGAATTCCTGTCCCATAGTAGCTGTGTTTCCTCCTACACCTACCTGAACGTTGAAGAAGTTTTTATTAGGAATATCCTTTGTATTTACCTGAATCAATGCTCCTCCCCATTCACCTGTATATTCTGGAATGAAAGTTTTGTTGATAACAAGGGTTTCGATAACGTTGGCAGGGAAAAGGTCAAAAGAGAAAGTCTTTCTGTCAGGTTCCGTACTGGATAGCTGAATACCGTTTAGCATCGCCTGGTTATAACGGTCAGATAAACCTCTTACTACAATATATTTTCCATCAAATAAACTTACCCCTGAAACTCTTTTCAGAACTTCACCGGTGTTTCTGTCCGGACTTCTTTTAATCGCTTCAACACCGATAACCTGAGAAACTACACCGGCATTCTTTTGTAAACCGATGGTAGAGGCTATGGTTTCTTTTCTTGCATTTGATTTTATGACAACTCCCTCGATTTCTTTTTCTTTGGCAGATGGCTTATCCAGAACAATATCAAGATGCGTGTTACCTTCATTTTTGATAACGACCTCGCTGATCTCTTTTCTGTTATACCCGTTGGAACTTACCGTTACAATGTAATTGGTACCAGGGGAAAGGTTGATAGAGTAGTATCCGGAAATGTCAGTGGTAACTTCCTGACCATTTACTTTTACTTTTACTCCTTCTATAGGAGTGTTGTCTTTCTCGTCCAATACCCTACCTTCCAGAATCTGACTTTGTGCAAAAGCATAGCCAGCAGAAAACAAGGCAAGTAGCATAATGCTCTTGTGGAGTTGTTTTTTCATTTTACTTCTTTTACTTCTTTTTCAAGGGCAAAATAAAGGCTAAGTTTTTAAGAAAACTTTAGGAGAATCTTAATTAATTATGAAGTTTGTATTAACGGATAAATGGATTTTATAGTTATCGATGTTTAATTTATATAATTATAATTTTTGCTTTAATGTTAATTATTATTCCTTATATTTGATTTGTGTATATATAATTGTTAATTTTTTTATTGATTTTATAATCTATATTTAAAATGCTATTTTTTAATAATTAGTTAACATTTGCAGGATAGATGAAATCAATGGAAATAATTAATTTTGTGGGAATTCTTAAACTAGAAGATGAGCAAAAAAATTCTTTTAATAGACGATGAACTGGACATTTTAGAGATTCTGTCTTACAATTTGGAAAAGGAAGGGTATGATATCTATACGGCTACCAATGGTAATGAAGGTATAGAAAAAGCAAAAGAGATTGTTCCGGACCTTATCTTATTAGATGTCATGATGCCTGAGAAAGACGGTATAGAAACATGTCAGGAACTTCGTAAAGTGAAAGAACTACAAAAGACACTTATCGTTTTCCTTTCTGCAAGAAGTGAAGAATTTTCTCAGTTAGCAGGTTTTCAGGCGGGTGCCAATGATTACATTGTGAAACTGATCAAACCGAAAATCCTTATCTCTAAAGTAAATGCATTATTACAGCTGACCTCTCAGGTTTCTGACAATGCTAAACTTATTGAAATCGGAGACCTTGTTATTGATAAAGATAACTTCAGAGTTTCCAAAAGCGGACAGCAATTTCTTCTTCCTAAAAAAGAATTTGATTTGCTTTACCTTTTGGCTTCCAATACGGAGAAGGTTTTCAAAAGAGAAGAGATTCTGGAAAAAGTCTGGGGTAATGATGTGATTGTAGGAGAAAGAACGATCGATGTTCACATCAGAAGACTGAGAGAAAAACTAGGAATCAATACGATTCAGACATTAAAAGGGATAGGGTATAAACTGATCGTTTAATTATTTAAAAACCTTAACTTTACGTTCAATCATTAAAACGTTGTAAAATTGAAATTTTACAGACTTACCCTCGTTGCCTCGTGTCTGCTGACACTGGTAATGTTCCTTTTGGTAGTCGTATTCGATTCACTGAAAGATATCTATTATGAGACCCCTTTGTTCAAAACGGGTCTTTTCATCTGTATTGTCCTGATCTTCCTGATCAACTGTGTAGTGCTGGAACTGCTTTTCAATTATTATGGAAGAAAGCAGGTAAAAGGTCTTTCCGGATTTCTTCCGCAGGAAATCGTACAGAATCAGGACGAAAATATTACCATCAAAGAATTAGGCGAAAGGTTTTCAGATCTTAACCAGCAGCAGGTATCAGAGATTGATATGATGAAAGAGATGGAAAGCTACCGTAAAGAATACATCGGAAATGTTTCCCATGAGCTTAAAACTCCTTTATTTTCCATCCAGGGATATGTGGAAACCTTAAGAGACGGCGGAGTGGACAACCTTACCATCAGAGATAAGTATCTGGAAAGAATTGATAAATCGGTAGAAAGACTGATTGCCATTGTTACAGATCTGGATATGATCAACAGGCTGGAGGCCGGCGAAATCAATCTTACCGTTTCGAAATTTGATGTCAATCTTCTGATCAAAGAAATCTTCGACCTTCTTGACCTTGAAGCCGAAAAAAGAAATACAACATTACAGATTCAAACCCTTCATCCACAGATCTTTGTGGAAGCTGATAAACAGAAAATTTCACAGGTTTTCATCAACCTTATTTCCAACGCCATTCATTATGCCAACAGACAGGAAGCAAAAGTGATTGTAAAAACCAGTATCCTGAAAAATAAGGTGCTGATAGAGGTGATAGACAATGGAATGGGAATCAAATCTGAAATTCTCCCAAGAATCTTTGAAAGATTTTACCGTGTGGAAACCAGCAGAAGCAGGAGAGAAGGCGGCTCCGGGCTTGGCCTGGCTATTGTAAAACACATCCTTGAAGCACACAACGAAAACATCACCGTTGAAAGCGTTTACCTGGAAGGTACGAAGTTCAGTTTTATGCTCGAAAAAAGTAAATAATTCCGGCAAAATGTAAGAAAAAAAAATATTTTAAAAAATCCTGAAATATTTTTTTGTCACATGTCATTTATTATATATTTGCAACAGAGATTTATCATAATTATAAAGGCAAAAAAGTAATTTAAGAAACTGATATGGTTTACAAAATCCGCGTAATATTAGATGCGAAAGAGGATATTTTCCGTGATGTCGAAGTTAAGGGAAAACAAACGTTATGGAACTTACATTTAGGAATTAAAAGTGCATTCAGTCTGCAGGGAGATGAGCTTTCTACTTTTAATCTGTTGGAAGATGACGGAACGATCGTAAAAAGTGTCCCATTGGAAGATATGAGTGATGATGGTGATGGCGAGATCATGTCAGATGTTTACATTGATGAGGCTTTTGAAAATGTAGGTGACAAAGCACAGTTCCAGTATGGGCTTCTTGATCTTTGGGAGTTTTTCTGTGAACTTGTAGAAGTAATAGAAGAAACAAAAGGGGTTAATTATCCTATAACCGTATACAGATTTGGAAACGTTCCATTAAAGGCTCCTAGCAAAAACGGAGGTGCCGGAGGTGGCAAAAAGAAATCAGCAATGCCATTGGTAGATGATGAATTCGGTTTTGATGACGATTTCGTAGCAGGAGGAAACTTTGCAGATGAAGACGACAGTTTCGATGACGAGGAAGAAGAAGACTACAATGACGATGTCTTTGATGATGAGGATGACAATGATGATGAAAGATAGTCAGCACAATATACAGGCCCCGGGTTTTGACCCGGGGCTTTTTTATGGCCAAGTAAAGTGAACAGCCATTCTGCTTTTAATGATTTTGGCTTTTTACCCTTTTACCCCAAAAACAATCCTTACTTTTGTTAAAAATAGTTTAATGAAAAAATTAATTTTGTTAGCTGTAATTGGTCTGGGAATTGTTTCCTGTACCACTCAAAAAAATACCAGAAGGATGACAGAACTGCCAAAAGATTGGAAACATAACACAAATATCTACGAAGTAAACATAAGACAATATACTCAGGAAGGAACTTTCAAAGCCTTTGCAAAAGAAATGCCCCGCCTGAAATCTATGGGAGTAAAAACGCTTTGGTTTATGCCGGTTACTCCAATTGCCCAGCAAAATAAAAAAGGAAGCCTGGGAAGTCCTTACGCGGCAGCAGATTACACCTCTGTCAATCCGGAATTCGGAACCCTGCAGGATTTTAAAGATATGGTGAATGAAGCCCACAGATTGGGATTCAAGGTGATTCTTGACTGGGTAGCCAATCATACCGGCTGGGATCATGTGTGGACAAAAACACATCCTGAGTTTTACCTGAAAGATCCGGATGGTAAATTTCATATTGCCTCAGGAATGGATGATATCATTGAACTTGATTATAAAAATCAGGAAATGCGCCAGGCAATGATTGATGCCATGAAATTCTGGGTACGGGAAACCAATATTGATGGCTTCCGATGTGACCTTGCCTCATGGGTGGAAGTAGATTTCTGGGAGCAGGCACGCCCCGAAGTGGAAAAAGTTAAGCCGCTTTTCTGGCTGGGAGAGTTTGATGAACTGGAAAGTCCTGAGTACGGAAAGGTATTTGATGCCAGCTATTCCTGGAAATGGATGCATAAATCTGCCGACTATTACAAAAATAATGAACCGCTTCAGGAACTGAAGGATCTGTTGAGACAATATTCCAATATCGGAGACGCTTCAATGAGAGCATGGTTTACGACAAATCATGATGAAAACTCATGGAACGGTACCGAATATGAAAAATACGGTGTGATCACAAAACCTATGGCAGTATTCTCTGCAACATGGAATGGTGTTCCGTTATTATATTCAGGCCAGGAGCTTCCGAATATGAAGAGACTGGAATTTTTCGAAAAAGATGCCATCAAATGGACAAATACCTACCAGGTTGCTGATTTCTATAAAACATTATTAGATTTAAAAACATCAAATCCTGCATTAAGAGGAGGAGATTCCAATGTGACCACCTATCTTCTTAATACAACAGCCAATGACAAGATTCTGGCTTATGTAAGAAAAAACGGGAAAGATGAAGTATTGGTAGTCCTGAATATGTCAAAAGAACCCGTTAATTTTTCCATTGAAGATGAGCACCTGTCAGGAACATTCAGAAATGTTTTTGATAAGACCAGAAGGGACTTCAATCATGGAAAAGACTTCAGTTTCAAAGTTTCTGACTATGCCGTATTTGAAAAGTAAGCAAAAAAACCTCTAAACTTCCGGTTGAAGCACTAATTATTAACAATTAGTCTTTTAGGATACTCATTTCCCTTCCTCTGGAGGGGGGCAAAATCACAGATTTTGACGGGTGGTTTATCTGCCCTACAATAAAAATCCACCATTACAATGAACAAACAGGAAATAATCAATATTATTAAAGCGAAAGCAGCTGACAAAATCCAGTATTTCGAAAACCTCATTGCAGAAACACGGGCTTCCAATAATGACACTAAAAGCTCTATGGGAGACAAATATGAAACAGGAAGAGAAATGCTTCAGCAGGAAATCAATAATCTGCAGAGACAGCTCAATGAAGTATTGAATCAGCAGGCTGTATTGCAGAAAATAACTTCAGATTCTTCAGAGAAAGTTCAGAACGGAGCATTGGTGAAAACCAATAAAGGATTATTTTATGTAGCTGCTTCCATGGGAGAAATTATGTATGAAAAACAGAAGATTATGACGGTTTCTGCAGAATCTCCTTTAGTAAAGGCAATGTTTGGCAAGAAAATGGGAGAGACATTTACCATCAACAATATCATTCAGGATATTGAGCATATTTGGTAAATCAATCTTTTAATAATATGAAATGTAAAAATCTACTTCTCCTTGCCTTTTTACTGGTAGGTCTGGTGCTCAACGCACAGGTTCGTGCCACCGTTTCGTCAAAAACATATGATCTGGAAACAGTTAAATTTACTGTAGACGGTTTTGTATTTACACTTAATGCAGACGGATCAATTGCTGATTTTAATGCTCCTGATCTGAATGGTAAGCTGGAATACTATGATGACCAGGTTTTTGATAAAGTAAAATATGGGAAACTTAAAAGCATTGGAAACGTTAAAATAGATTACTGGGAAGATTCTGCCTTTACGAAGGAAAAAGCCGGTAAGTTGAAGAGCTTGGGTAATATTTCGGTAGACTATTGGGAAGATTCTGCCTTTACGAAGGAAAAAGCAGGGAAGGTAAAGAAAATAGGTAATCTTGCCATAGATTACTGGCCAAATGATGTGATAGATAACAGCAGGCTGGGTAAACTGAAGACAATAGGAAATATCTCTATCGACTATGGAACAAAAGATATTATTGATGAAAGTAAATTTCAGAAGCTTATAAAATTTGGCCCGGTTAGACTGGATTATTCAAATGATAGATTTATTGATAAAAACAGATATGGCCAGTTAAAATCAATCAATGGAAACAATGAAGAAATCAGCGTTTCCGTATTATAATATTTCGGCTGTTTAATCGCTTGAAAATATAATGTTTACACTCATTTAATAGAAAAGAGATATGCACCTTATAAAAAGCATCCATAGGTTGGGTGCTTTTTTTTTATTAAATTTGGAACTTAAAATCTCATTCAAAAATGCAAAACTACCTGGACCTTTTACAGCATATTTTAGACAACGGAACTGATAAAACCGATAGAACCGGCACCGGAACAAGGAGCGTGTTCGGGTATCAGTTAAGATATGATCTGTCAAAAGGATTTCCTTTGGTAACCACAAAAAAAGTGCATTTAAAATCTATTATCTATGAATTGCTCTGGTTTCTGAAAGGAGATACCAATATCAAATATCTTAAAGATAATGGAGTAAGCATCTGGGATGAGTGGGCAGATGAAAACGGAGATCTTGGACCTGTTTACGGGGCACAATGGAGAAGCTGGAGCGGAGCTGACGGAAAAGTAGTAGACCAGATCACAGAAGTAATCGACCAGATCAAAAAGAATCCGGATTCCAGAAGACTGATTGTATCAGCATGGAATGTTGCGGAGATTCCTAATATGGCTTTGGCTCCTTGTCATGCCTTATTTCAGTTTTACGTAGCAGATGGTAAATTATCCTTACAGTTGTATCAGAGAAGCGCTGATGTTTTCCTTGGAGTACCGTTCAATATTGCAAGCTATGCGTTGCTGCTGATGATGGTAGCACAGGTTTGTGAGCTGGAAGTGGGGGATTATGTTCACAGCTTTGGAGATGTCCATATCTATAATAATCACTTTGAGCAGGTAAACAGACAACTTGCCAGAGAGCCGAGAGCCCTTCCGACCATGAAACTGAATCCTGATGTTAAAAACATTTTTGATTTCGATTTCGAAGATTTTACTTTAGAAAATTATGATCCACATCCAGGGATCAAAGCTCCTGTAGCCATTTAATACTTTTATATCACTTTAATTTTTTATTACTTCTATTTATTTTACATTAATAGAGGCATTGTCTATGCCCATAAGCTGGAAAATCAGAATATAAATACTTTAGCATACCTTCTTTTGGCAATAGTTTCTTAAATTTGAAAGAAACAAACTCGGTTCATTCGATAGATCCATTGACCGTTAGGAGATCACCAATTCAAATGCTAAAAATAAATCATGAAGTATTTAAAAATCAATATAGAAGAAAATGCAGATATTGAAGCGCTGAAAAATGCTGTACAACAGCTGAAAGGAGTTGCTTCAACAGAAATAGTGGATGATGAAAACCCTGAGAGCGAGCTCAAAAAAGCCTTTGCTAAAACAAAAGAACAGCTTAAAAAGGGAGATTATGAAACTTTAGTCAATGATATTTTCGATATAATCATTAAAAAATAATTCTAAAAAATAAAGTAGACCTATGAGAAAGGCCATTTTATCAATTGCTATACTTGGAATTTTATTTTCCGCAAATGTATCAGCACAAACTGAAACTTCAGGAAGGGAAAAAGTATACAGAGCTACCCATACCAAGGTAACAGAACTAAAGCATACCAAACTGAAAGTAAATTTCGATTACCAGAAAGAACAGATGAACGGAGAAGAATGGCTTACCGCCTCACCTTACTTCTATGCAACCAACGAGCTAACTCTTGATGCAAAAGGAATGCTGATTCATGAAGTATCTCTCGATAATAATGGCAAAAAATCTCCTTTAAAATACGAATACAAAGGCGATATTCTGAAAATTACTCTTGATAAAACATACCAGAGAAATCAGGATTATACAGTTTATATCAAATATACAGCCCGACCGAATGAGGTAAAACAACAGGGAAGTATGGCTATTAATGATGCAAAGGGTCTGTATTTCATTAATGCTCAGGGAACAGAGCCGGACATGCCTACACAGATTTGGACACAGGGAGAAACAGAATCTTCTTCTGCATGGTTTCCAACCATCGATAAGCCTAATCAAAAGACCACACAGGAAATTTACATGACGGTTCCGGATAAATACGTTACCCTTTCCAATGGTATTCTCAAAGAATCCAAAAAAGAATCCAACGGACTTAGAACAGATCATTGGGTTATGGACAAAAGGCATTCAACTTATCTGTTCTTTATGGGAGTAGGAGAATATGCCGTTGTAAAAGACAAATGGAAAAATATTCCGGTTGATTATTATATTGAAAAAGAATATGAGCCGTATGCTAAGCAGATCTACGGAAATACACCGGAAATGATCGACTTTTTCTCCAAAAAACTGAACTATGATTATCCATGGGCAAAATATGCCCAGATTTCCGGAAGAAATTATGTAAGCGGAGCGATGGAAAATACGACTGCAACACTCCACGGAAGCGATATTCTTCAAAAGCCTGGACAGCTTATCGATGAAAATACTTGGGAAGATACCATTGCTCACGAATTGTTCCACCACTGGTTTGGAGACCTCGTTACCGCAGAAAGCTGGAGTAATCTTACAGTGAACGAATCTTTTGCCAACTATTCCGAATACCTTTGGAATGAATACAAATATGGAAAGGACCAGGCAGATTATCACCTGATGACAGATGTGAATAATTATCTGCATAACCCAACCGACTTTAACAAAAACCTGGTAAGGTTCAATTATGAATCCCGTGAAGATGTTTTTGACCTGGTGACGTATCAGAAAGGAGGTGGAATTTTAAATATGCTGAGAAACTATCTCGGAGATGATGCCTTCTTTGCCGGAATGAACGATTATCTGAAAACCAATGAATATCAGAATGCAGAAGCCCACCAGCTGAGACTTTCTTTTGAAAAAGTGTCTGGTAAAGACTTAAACTGGTTCTTTAACCAATGGTATTTTGGAAGCGGAAACCCGAAGATTAATTACTCATCTACATTTGAACCTGTGAAAAAACAGGTTGCTGTAACCATTAATCAGACTCAGGAAAAGCCATTTGAATTTCCTCTGGCTATTGATGTTTATGACAATGGAAAACCTAAAAGATACAATGTCTGGGTAAATGCAGAAGCAAAAAATACATTTAATTTTGATGTTTCTAAAGCTCCGGATCTTGTTAATATTAATGCAGATGGGGTTTTACTGGCTGATATTACCGATACCAAAACTCCGGAACAGAACCTGATGCAGTTTACCAACTCTAAGGAATTTAAAAGCAGATACCTGGCTTTAACCGGAATAAAAGATCAGATTGGAAAAAGCCCTGCCGCAACAAAATTGTTAGCTGCTGCGCTGAAAGATCCTTTCTTCAGAGTAAGAATAAAAGCTTTGAATTTAATAGACCTTCCCAATCCTGAACAAATGAAAGCATTAGGTGCTGAAGTTGAAAAACTGGCTTCCAATGATCCGAAAACTTTAACCCAGGCCGCCGCTATTACAGCTTTAGGGAAAACAAAAGACAAGAAATATCTTCCATTATTTGAAAAAGGAGTAAATGCTGTTTCCAATGCAGTGAGAGGAAGCTCAATGAGTGCGATTCTTACCATTGATCCGTCAAGGGCAAACAGTCTGGCTGACAAAATTGATATGAAAGGTGCTTCAGAAGAATTGCAGGCACAACTGCTTCCTGTTATTGTGAAGAACAGGATTACTTCCCAGATGGAAAATATTGCGCCTCTTGCTACTTTTTATCCGTTTATTAAATTCCAGAACCCGGAATTAGGAAAAGCGGCAGAAGACGGTTTCAACTGGATCATGACTTCTGATAATCTGAAAGCTACGGAAAGCATCACAAAAATAGCAGGATATGCCAAAAATCAGATGGCGGATAATCCACAGGCTAAAATGATGATGGTTCAGATGCTGAAAGATGGCCTAAGTAAAAAAATGGAACTGCTGAAACAGAATCCACAGAACGCAGCAAGCATCAACAAGCAGATAGATGTTCTGAATAAAGCTATTGAAAACTATAAATAAAAGAAGGGAGCCGGTAAATTTACCGGCTCCCTTCTTTTTATTGCTGAATACTAAACTGTCAGATTATCATTTAAAATACATTGATTTTTAACGATGTTATAAAAATCAGTACTTTTTCCTGCTGTTTTTTGCGTTATCTTTCATAAATTCGTTCAAAATTTAGACAATTATGAGTTTTGGAATTGAAGCAGCGGGCTATTATGTGCCTGGTTTATATTTGGAGATTAAGGATTTAGCAGAAAAAAGAGGAATAGAACCGGCAAAATTGGAAAAAGGCTTAGGTCTTCATAAAATGGGACTTTCTGATGTCCATGAGGATGCTGCGACCTTTGCAGCAGAAGCATTACTGAAGCTTATACAAGATTACCATATCAATCCGAAGGAAATAGCAAGAGTGTATCTGGGAACAGAAAGTGCTTTGGATGCTGCAAAACCTACAGCTTCCTACGCTGTGCAGATGGTAGAAAAAGTATTGGAGGAAAAATTTGGAATCAGATGTTTCAGAAACTGTGACGTATTAGATATGACTTTTGCCTGTGTAGGAGGAGTAGATGCATTGCATAATGCTCTGGATTTTGTAAGAGTAAACCCTGATAAAAAAGCAGTCGTAATCGCAAGTGATTACGCAAAATATGAACTGGCTTCTTCTGGTGAATATACGCAGGGAGGCGGAGCGGTGGCTCTTTTGGTTTCATCAAAACCTGATCTTCTTGAAATTGAAAACAACTGGGGTGTTGCTTCAGAAAGTGTCTTTGACTTTTTCAAACCAAGAAGATTGTATAAAAAGGAAGATCTGAACGGAGCTCCGGAAACTTACCCTGAAAAAATTGAAATTTTTACCGATGAACCTGTTTTTGATGGACAATATTCCAACCAATGCTATCAGGACAGAATAAGAGAAGCTTATAATCATTATAAAGAGATAACAGGAGAGGAAAAGCCTTATGAAAACTGGGAATATATTATTTTCCACTTGCCATATGCCTTTCACGGGAAAAGAGTATTTACTGAAATTTACAGTCTTGAGAACAATCTTTCCTATGACACGGCAGAAGAACAGAAAGCGGTTGCCAAATCCGAAAGCTATCTTAAATTAATCAACGACAAGATTGAAAAAACACAGAGAGCTTCTTCCGAAATAGGAAATATGTACACAGCATCTATATTTATGGCACTTCTTTCTGCGCTGCAGACAGCTTTTAATGAAAATGAAGAACTTTCAGGTAAAGAAATTGGTTTTGTAGGGTATGGAAGTGGTTCGAAATCAAAGGTTTTTGCAGGAAAGGTTTCAGAGAACTGGAGAAAGGTAGTAGAAAAATGGAACTTATTCGAAAGCTTGAAACAAAGAACAGCTGTTGATTTTGAAACTTACGAAAAACTCCACAGAAAGCAATTGAACCTATCTGTAAATAAAGATTACAAAGGCTTCGGGTTGGTCTCTGTAGAAGCAGAAAACCCTGTTTTAACCGGAGCAAGGTATTATAGTTATCAGAATTAAGATAAGTGAAATTTAATATTTAAAGGCATTCCATTTTGGGATGCCTTACTTTTTTATTAATATAATCATACAGGATATTTTATGAATTTTACAGTTGTATTATCTTTAATTTTAATGGTAAGGCAGCTAAAAAAATATAACAAATGTTTGCGGAGATTCCACAGACTTTAATTGAATTTCAGATATAATATATTAACAGTTTTTTGAGCAAAATCCCACACAGGCAATCACAAAACAAGAATTCTTTGATTGTAAAGGTCTGTTTTTATATAAAATTTAAGAAAAAGAGCTTGTTTTTTCTCTATTTCTGCCAAAATCAATACGTGTTTTTGTTTATATATTCCGTTAAAATTGAATTTTTAATTTATTTTTTCAACCATATATTTTAAATAACTGTAGATTGATTTTATTTTTAAAATTTATTAAAATTCCGTTAATATATAAATTAGCTCTTTTTTTGTTAATTTTTTAAATACAATTAAAATGATTTTCCATCATTTTTTGCGTATGGATGTGAATCTCTCCTTTCTGGAAGCCAGTTTTCAGCATTTACCGAATTGATGTTATAGATATTTATCGACATATTTGTCGCTTGAATATATTAAAATCTGTTAATATGAATGTGAAGTTACATGTATTAAGTGCCGGAGCTTTGTTCTTTTTAGGGCAAGCTGCTTTTGCACAAAAATCTAAGAATGATTCTGTTCTGAAGGAGAATAAGATCGATGAAGTAATCGTTACTGGATACCAGAAGAAAAAAGCAGATGAAATTACCCAGGCTCAGGCTGTTGTTGGTGGTGATGAAATCAGAAGAAACTCCCCTACAACATCTATTGGTAACTCTTTACAGGGTAGAGCTTCAGGGGTATTTGTACAAAGTACTACAGGGCAGCCGGGGGCTGCTGCTACCATTCAGGTAAGAGGGATTGCCGGTGTTGGTGGTTCTTCTGAGCCTACTTATGTTGTGAACGGAATGTATATGACTGCAAGACAGTTCAGTGCAATCAACCCTGCCGACGTAGAATCTATTTCAATTCTTAAAGATGCTGCTGCCACAGCACAGTATGGTGCGAGAGGAGCAAATGGGGTAGTAGTTGTAACAACTAAAGCCGGAAAGGCTGGAAAAACTCACTATTCATTTGAAACTAAGTTTGGTTTCAGTGAAAAGCTGAGAGACAAAAACTACACCATGATGAACTCAAGAGAGTTGATGGATTTCCAGAACCAATTAGGATATCTTGGATTTAAACCGAGATCTCAGGAGGAAATGGACAGATTGGCTGCTTATGATCATAACTGGCAAAAAGATTTGTTGAAGCCTTCAAGCATCCAGTCTTACTTATTCAGTGCACAAGGAGGATCAAGAGAGAGTACTTTTTATTACTCTTTAGGATATGATTCTGACAATGGTATTATCAGAGATATAGACGGTCTTAGAAGATATACTGGTAACTTCGGATTTACGAATAAATTGAGCGAAAAGCTGAATGTGGGTATCAACCTTGGAGTTCAGTATCAGGAAACACAGAATTTCAGAGACAGAAATAATACGCAGAATCCATTCGGGGCAATGTATAAATATGCTCCTTATGAGCCGGTTTATAATGCAGACGGCAGCTACAACCAAACCATGAGAGCGGGTTCTAACGTTGTTGAGCAGATCCGTAATTACAGATTAGATGATCAGAGACTGAGAATTCCGGTAACTTTATTTGCTGAATATAAAATTATCGATGGTCTGAAGTTTAAGACCAACTTTAACGGACTTTTCGATTGGTATATGGGAACCCAGTGGCTGAAAAAAGGTTCAAACCTTGATATTACAGTTAACAAAGTACCTACAGGTTCATTGAACAAAAATTCATTCTACACGTTTAACTACACCTGGAATAACTCCATTAACTATAAAAAATCATATGGAGGTCACAACTTTGATTTCTTAGGATTTATCGAATACAACGATAACTACAACGAAACAATGAACGGTGGGGCTTATGGATTGAAATCACCTGTAATAAATGTTCCATCTATTACAACACCATCTGACAGAAATACATTTACTGGAGTTAAGGTAAGAAATACTCTATTCAGTTTAGCTGGTATACTTAACTACGATTATGAAGGTAAGTATTTGGTAACAGGGTCATTGAGAAGAGATGCTTCATCAAGATTTGGTGCCAATAACCAAAGTGGTATTTTCTGGTCTGCAAGTGCTGCATGGAATATCGCGAAAGAAGACTTCATGAAAGGTGGTTTTATTAATGATTTAAAGCTTAGAGGATCTTACGGTACAACAGGTAATGATGGTACTTTACCTGATTATTTTAACGTGAACAATATCAGCTATGGATTATATGGTACTAATGGTACTTCATATCCTAGTACGCTTTCACAAGGTAATTTTATTATTGGGAACAGCAATCTTAAATGGGAGTCTAATGCGATTACCAACTTGGGAGTTGATTTCACCATGTGGAACAGAAGAGTTCGTGGATCCGTGGAAGTATATCAGAACAAGAGAAAAGATTTCGTACAGCTTGTGCCTTTGGATAAACAGGAAGGTGGATACTACCAGTACATCAATGCAGGAGATATGTCTCAGAAAGGTCTTGAAGTTGAACTTAGTGTAGATGTAATCAAGCAGAAAGATTTCCAGTGGAACTTACATGCTAATATTTCTTTCCAGAAGTCTGTTCTTGATAAGTTAGCAGATGGCCAGTCGGAAAGAAATTTAGGAGATACTTATCTTAAAGTGGGAGAAACTCCATATGTATTCTATAATGTTAGATTTGCAGGGGTAGATCCAGGTAACGGAAAAGCATTATATTACGATAAAGCTGGCAATATAACTGATGTTTATAGCGCTTCGAATGCAGTTCCGCTTACGGATAAATCCCCATTCCCAAAAAGCTTTGGTGGATTTGGTACTACCGTTCAGTACAAAGGACTTGATTTCAGTGCAGATTTCGCATTCAAGTTAGGCGGGTATACTTATAACAACATGTATGCTGCTGCTGTTGACCCAACATTGGCTGTTGCGGGTAGAAACATGGCTCAGGCTGCTGCTCAGGTTTGGAAGAATCCAGGAGATACAGGAGTGTTCCAAAAAGTTGACTCAAACGGTATGCGTGACTCTGATCAATGGATTGAAAAATCAGATTACTTAAGATTAAGATCACTTACATTAGGATATACATTTGATAAAGCATTCCTTGGAGAAGGATCACCAATTAATAAGCTTAGAGCATACGTACAGGGGCAAAACCTGTTTACAGTGACTAAGTTCCACGGAGAGCCTGAAGTTTCAGTAGGATCCGGAGAATCTACGGCATTGTTCGTTCCTGGAGCATATAACCTTTATACTTACCCTGCTGTAAGAACAATCTTGGTAGGATTGCAATTAGAATTTTAATATTGAATAGCTTTATGAAAAAGAATATAATAAAAATAAGTTTAGCTGCGTTAACCATGTTTGTTACGTTAACGTCTTGCGACAGAAATTTAGATCAAATCTCATCAATCAATGAAGATCAGGAACAGGCAATGACAAGACCTGAGACCTTCAGACAGGCTATGGATGGAGCTTATACAGCTCTTAAAGGAGCTGGATATTATACTGGCGATACAGGAAATCAACTTATCATGGGTGATCTTACTACAGATAACCTGGTTCGTGTAACTACAGGAAGAAATACCAATTTTGCGGCATCAAACTTCGAATTTTCATCAGATAATTCACAGACAACAGGATTGTATAGTGCTGCCTATCTTGTAATCAGCCGAGCTAACTTTGTTTTGAAATATATCAACAACGGTGTATTATCCGGAACACAGAAAACGAATTTGGAAGCTGAAGCAAGAGCATTAAGAGCAATAGCACATTTTGATATTGTAAGAGCGTATTCTAAGATCCCGACTCAATCTGCAGATGCAAAATCAAGTGTGGGGATTTATTACGCTGAAAAATATGAGCCTCTTAATAATACAGGATCTAGAAATTTAACTGTTGAGCAGGTTTATGATAAGATTATAGCTGATTTATTATTTGGTGCTGATAATATTACACAAAATGATGCGGATAAAGGAAGACTGAGCAAAGCTGCCATCTATGGATTGTTATCAAGAGTATACCTGTACAAAGGAGACTATGCTAAAACTATAGAATATGGAGAGCTTGCATTGGGAATGTCACCAGGTATCACTGAAAAGAAAAATTTTACTGCTCTGTGGAAAGAAGAAAATAATACGAAGAATGTGGACGGAATTTTATTCCAGGTATTAAATGCTGCATCAGAACAAAATACGGTGGGTGTTGCTTATAATCAATCAGTTCCTGCCTTAAGATCTGAATTTGTTGTAGATTATGATCTATATACTTCATATACAAATGATGATGTGAGAAAATCTGTTTATTTCACTACAAGTGTATATAGCAAACAAAACTATAATCATGTAACAAAATATTCAGGAAACGGAGGTCCTGCTAATATTGTTTCAATTAAATATTTAAGAGGAGCTGAAGTATTATTGAATATTGCAGAAGCATATTACAGAACAGGTAATGGTGCACAGGCTCTTGTTTTACTAAACAAGCTAAGAGCTGAAAGATATAATACATTTACACCTGGTACAGAAACAGGACAGGCTCTTTTAGATGCTATTTTAAAAGAAAGAAGACTGGAGCTTGCATTTGAAAATGACAGATGGTATACATTGAAGAGATTAAATCTTCCTGTTCAGAGATCAGGAAAAGGAGACCTTGCGGATGGTACAGGAACACCGGCTGTAGCACAAACTCTTCCGGCAGGAAGCTTCAAATGGCAGTGGCCAATTCCAATTACTGCTATCCAGGCAAACCCGAACATTAAGCAAAATGATCAATATTAAGATTTAATTTTAATATATTTTTTAAGAAGAGTCCCAGAAATGGGGCTCTTTTTTATATCATTACTGAACTATCTTATCATCATCCTATCCTGATAACTTTTCGGAGTTACTCCCTCCAGCTGCTTAAATACTCTGGTGAAATAATTCGTATCTGAAAATCCTGTCTGAAAAGCGGTTTCCTTGATGCTGGTCTGGCTGGCCAACAGCTCTTTTGCCCTATTGATTCTTTCCTGTAAAATAAAATCATTCGGAGAAGTTCCCAGCTCATCTTTGAACATTTTAAAGAAATTGGATTTGCTTACATAAGCCAGCTTCGCAATGCTGTCAATCGACAATTTCTGGTGCAGATTTGTTTTAATATAATCCACTACAAAACCTATTCTGGATTTATTCTTAACAATATTTTTTTCTACCATGCTTCTTGCCTGGGTCTGCATCAGTCTGATCAGAAGTTCCTTCAGTGCAAAATCGGCCATGATATCCTTTTGAGAATTATCATCCATCGCAATTCTCATAATATTGTTGGTAGCGGAAGCAAGCGCTTTATTATTAAACAGAAAATATTCATCCAGCTGAATATTCCATTGTGAGGCCTCATCCACTTTGGGAAGGTGATAATTCAGATAGTTGAGAGAATCTTCAATAAAATCGGGATTTAGGCTTAAAGAAATACATTGTGTAGGTGTTTCATCAGCCTCCGGAAAATCAATGACCATGGTTTCCCCTGGTGCTACCAGAATGCTTTCTCCCGGATAATAATCAAAATAACTGGTTTTATTATCCAGCTTCATGTGTTTTTTACCTCTCAGCATTGCTGTAAATGCAATATTTTCAAAGTGCAGTTTTACGTCAAAAGCAGCCTTGTGAGTCTCATAAATATTGAATTCACAATTGTTTAGATTGAACTTCGTCTGGTTTTCAACAAGACTCAATAGTTGGTTTTCCTTGCGTAATTCAGGAGTATTTAATAAAATCTTACTATTGTTATTCATTTCTAAATTTTTTTCTAAAGGAGGTAACTCAAATATAGAAAATTTGACAGTATGTTGCTGTTAATAAAATACTAAAATTAAACCCTCTGCACTATTTTACACTTTTTTTATACGATTGTGCTATACTCTTTCAGGCTTCTTAGTGTAATTTGGCATTAACGAAAAATAAAAACAAACTAATATGAGCACTATTACAGAACCAAGATCTGCGACACTTTTACAGCGTCCTCAGTTTAAAAACAGATATGATAATTATATCGACGGAAAATTCACGCCACCCGTTAAAGGACAGTACTTTGATGTAGTCTCTCCGGTGGACGGAAAAAACTTTACTCAGGTGGCTCACTCTTCTAAAGAAGATTTGGAATTGGCAGTAGATGCTGCTGCAAAAGCATTTCAGAGATGGAAAAATACATCCTCTACAGAAAGAAGTATCATCCTGAATAAAATTGCAGACAGGATGGAACAGAACCTGGAATACCTTGCAATAGTAGAAACTATTGATAACGGAAAGGCTGTAAGAGAAACATTGGCAGCAGATTTACCTCTGGCTATTGATCATTTCAGGTATTTCGCTTCTGTGATCCGCGCCGAAGAAGGATCACATAATGAATTGGATAAAGACACCGTTTCCCTAATCGTTCACGAACCGCTTGGAGTGATCGCACAAATCATCCCATGGAATTTCCCGATACTAATGGCGGTGTGGAAACTGGCTCCGGCATTGGCGGCAGGAAACTGCGTGGTTTTAAAGCCGGCAGAAAGTACCCCTGTTTCCATTATGGTTTTAATGGAACTCATCGGAGATCTTTTACCGGCAGGCGTTGTTAATATTGTCAACGGGTTTGGGGCAGAACTCGGAAGAGCCCTTGTAACTAATCCGAAAGTCGCTAAAGCAGCATTTACCGGATCTACGGCGACAGGACGTCTGGTAATGCAATATGCTACAGAAAACATCATTCCTGTGACCCTGGAATTGGGAGGAAAATCACCTAATGTCTTCTTCAATTCAGTAATGGATGCAGATGATGAATTTTTAGACAAAGCTATAGAAGGAGCTGTTCTTTTTGCCCTTAATCAGGGAGAGATCTGTACATGTCCTTCAAGGTTGCTGGTTCAGGAAGGTATTGCCGATGCCTTTATTGAAAGGGTGATTGAGAGGGTAAAAGCAATCAAAGTAGGAAATCCGCTGGACAAAACCGTGATGATGGGTGCACAGGCTTCACAGATTCAGAAAGATAAAATCCTTTCCTATATCCAGCTGGGAAAAGAAGAAGGGGCAGAAGTGCTTGTGGGAGGTGATGTCAATCATTTGGGGGAAGATCTGGAAGACGGATACTACATTCAGCCTACCATCTTCAAAGGAAATAACAGAATGAGAATCTTCCAGGAAGAAATTTTCGGTCCTGTACTGGCGTTTACTACTTTCAAAGACGAGGAAGAAGCTGTGAAAATTGCCAATGATACCATCTACGGACTGGGAGCAGGAGTCTGGACAAGAGATGCGCATCAGCTGTACAATATTCCCCGTCAGATTGAAGCAGGTAGGGTATGGGTGAACCAATATCATTCTTATCCTGCAGGAGCACCTTTCGGAGGTTACAAGCAATCTGGAATCGGAAGAGAAAACCATAAAATGATGCTCGACCATTACCGTCAAACCAAAAACATGCTGATTTCTTATAACAAGAATAAGCTAGGTTTCTTTTAATATTATTTAGGACGTGCCCGATTGCCTTGGCTTTTCCCAGGGCAAAACGGTCGGGCTATCCAGGGCTGCACTTCGTTTCGGTGCTCCGTTTCATTCCGCACCGGCTCGTTCCTCGCCGCCCTTACTATCCCTCACGCAGGAAAATTACCTGTTTAGAAATGAAGATACAAACTAATAATTCTAATAACTCAATCCAAAAAAGAAAATATGATCCCAAAAACAATGAAAGCGGCGGTAGTTCAGGGCTACGGCCAACCTTTGAAAATAGAAGAAGTACCCGTAAGAGAACCCGGCAGATATGAAGTTTTGGTTAAAGTAATGGCCTGTGGAGTCTGTCATACAGACTTACATGCTGTGGATGGCGACTGGCCTGCAAAGCCGAAGATGCCTCTTATCCCCGGGCATGAAGGTGTAGGTATTGTAGTCGCATGCGGACCCGAAGCTTTTGTAAAAGAAGGAGATGCGGTAGGAGTTCCGTGGCTGTACAGTGCATGCGGATGCTGTGATTATTGTATCACCGGATGGGAAACCCTTTGTGAAGCACAGAAAAATGGAGGATATAGTGTAGATGGCGGATTTGCAGAATACGTCATTGCAGATTCAAGATATGTAGGACATTTAAAATCTGATGTTAACTTTTTGGAAATTGCCCCTATTTTATGTGCGGGAGTAACAGTTTACAAAGGACTGAAAGAAACAGAAACAAAACCTGGTGAATGGGTCGCTATTTCAGGAATTGGTGGACTGGGGCATGTGGCAGTTCAGTATGCAAAGGCAATGGGAATGCATGTTGCTGCCATTGATGTAGCAGATGATAAACTGGATCTGGCGAAAAAATTAGGAGCAGACCTTGTAGTTAATGCAAAAAACACAGATCCTGGAGAATATTTGCATAAAGAAGTCGGCGGAATGCACGGCGCATTGATTACTGCGGTTTCACCTATTGCTTTCAAACAGGGAATAGATGTGCTGAGAAGAAAAGGTACCATTGCTCTGAATGGCTTGCCTCCCGGCTCTTTTGAACTTCCGATTTTTGAAACGGTCTTAAAGAGAATCACCGTAAGAGGTTCCATTGTCGGAACCAGAAAAGATTTACAGGAAGCCCTGGATTTTGCCAATGAGGGATTGGTAAAAGCTACCGTTACTCCTGCAAAACTGGAAGATATCAATGATGTATTCGATAAGATGAAAAAAGGACAAATAGATGGCAGAATTGTTCTGGATATTGCCGGCTCAAATTAAATGATGATGTGTTGTGGTTCCCGGTAAATATTTTACCGGGATTTTTTATACATTTTTAAGTTAGGTTCACTCTTTATCACATTAAATAGAAAATGGAAACAAAAATATCAAGACTTTCAGCAACTGAGCAGGCGCTTGAAGTAATTCGTACACTTGAAGAACAATACGGCCCCCTGATGTTTTATCAGGCAGGAGGATGCTGTGAAGGTACCCAGCCGCAATGTTTCGAAAAAGGAGGATTTTTTCCCAGAATGAACGACGCCATGATCGGAACTATCAATGGACACGAATTCTGGATAGATCGTGACCTCTTTGAATACTGGAAATATTCACATTTTACTCTGGATGTGGCAGACGGCTTCGGGCCCGGAGGATTTTCTCTGGAAACTCCATTAGGAAAAACCTTTAAGGTTCATTACAGGCTTTTCACTCCTGAAGAGTATGAAAACCTGGAGCCTGTAAAGCGTAGTGAATAAGATAAAGATTTAAGGCTTTTGAGCAATATAGATAAGCTCTCTTTCAAATTCATATTTGCCTCTTGAAATTCCTCTTTTTAAAATGAAATATTGACTAATTCCTATTACTAATGCGATTATTGCGAGCATATGATCCTGTCGGTCTCCTTTTATACTGACAAAAACGGCGCCCAAGCAAAAACATACGATGACGATCCAGTTAAAAATCTGAAATCCTGATGGGAAAAATTCTATAACCACGGATGATTTACCGTTCTTATCAGAAATAGTTCCATGAAATATAGGATTGCTTCTGTTTATGTCAAATAATCTTGCTCTTCTTTTGATTGTAAAGCTGTTGCCATCAATCATTCCGCGGTATTCAAACCGTGTGGGAATTGTAGCATCTTTTTCCAGTGATATGAAAGTAGTATTGGTTTTATAAGTGACTTTCATTAATCTCTGTATGAGTTCAGTGCTGTTGATATCGAGATCAACAGTGAGACTGTTATATAAGCCAATGCTTTTGAGAAGTGAGTTCAAGGGTTAATAGAAAATAGTTAAATGTAATCAGACTTTTACAAACCTACTGACAAACATAGCCGCGACTATGTCTCCCACAGCATTCAGCACTGTTGCTAAAGGATCTACCAAAGTTCCAATGATCATCACCGCAGGAATGGCTTCCTGAGGCAGCTTATAAACAGAAATCATCAGCATTTCCCCGATGTATCCACCATTAGGAATTCCGCCTGCGACAATACTCACAAAAACGGTTATTCCCAAAGCTAAAAGCAGGTTGGCAGGGTCAAAGAAATCTCTTCCAATGATCAGGAAAGCCACATAGATCTTAATGATAGAAGACATGGATGATCCGTTTTTATGCAGGGTGGTTCCGATGGGAATTACCAGATTGGCAATAGAATTCGGGATCCCTATTTTTGATGCGGCCTGTAAATTGGCAGGCATTGTTGCAAAACTGCTGCAGGTGCTTATTGCTGTTAAAGTAGGGTAGATCGCATTCGTCCAAAAGCTTTTCACTCCTTTTTGTCCATTTGCCATAAACGCATAAATAGAGAAGAAAACAAGGAAGTAAATTATCCCTGCAATATAATATAGCCCCAAAGGTTTGCCATAAAATCCAAAAAGCTGAGGTCCCAAAGTTGCTACCTGATAAGCAAAATAAGCCCCTAATCCAATGGGAGCCAGCTTCATAACCAATAGAAGGAGCTCTTTCATTACTTCATATCCGGAGGCAATGAAAACCCTGAACGGTAACCCGTCTTTTCCTGTCTTTCTTGCTGCAAATCCTGTCAGAAAAGCAAATACAAGAAGAGCCAGCATATTTCTTCTGGAAAAAAGCTCTGTGAATTCCCCTACTGTAAAGAAACTTACAATTCTGTTGCCCCATGTATCCTCATTAGCTGCTTCAGAAATAATCTCAGAACTTCCGGAGATTCCTGAAACCGGGAAAAGATAAACTGCACAAATAGTGAAAACAGCTGCTGTGAGAATAAAAAATAAGAAAGTAAGCGCCATCACAAGGATGATCTTTCCGAATTTGGACTGCTGTTCCAGGGAGGCAATAGAATTGGAAACTGCAAAAAATACCAAAGGAACTACACTTACAAAAAGAAGATTAAGAAAAATATCACCTAAAGGTTTTATATATTCCACAAAGCCGGGAGCAACAATTCCAATGATGCTTCCAACAATGATTCCTAAAAGTAAAAATATGATTCCGGAGTAGTTTTTCAATACATCTTTCATGTAGAGCATTTTATCAAAGATAGCTTTATTTTTAACATTCTGTTATACAATTTTCAAACCTAAAATTCATAAATTTGAGTAAACCTCATTTCTATGGCTTATATAGATTATTATAAAATTTTAGGCGTAGATAAAAACGCAACACAGGATGATATCAAAAAGGCCTACCGGAAACTGGCCAGAAAACATCATCCTGATTTAAATCTCGGCGATAAAGAAGCAGAGAAGAAATTCAAAGAGCTGAACGAAGCCAATGAAGTCCTCAGTAATCCCGAAAACCGTGCTAAATATGATAAGTACGGAGAACACTGGAAACATGGCGAAGAATACGAAAAAGCCCAGCAGCAACAGCAAAGACAGTATCAGCAGCAAAACTATAACGGAGGATTCTCCGGTGCGGATTTTGGCGAAGGAGAAGATTTTTCAGATTTCTTCCAGAGCATGTTTGGTGGAGCAGGTGGAGGATTTGGCAGAAGTTCAAGAGGAAGGGCATCCGGAAAATTCAAAGGACAGGATATACAGGCAGAACTGAATTTAAGCTTAAGAGATGCTGCAACCACTCACCAGCAGACTTTTGATATCAACGGCAAAAAAGTCAGAATCACCATTCCGGCCGGAGTGTATGACGGACAGCAGATCAAACTGAAAGGACATGGAAATCCCGGCGTAAACGGAGGACCCAACGGAGATCTGTATATCACCTTCAATATCCCGGCAGATCCGGATTTTGAAAGAATCGGAGATGATCTGAAAACAAAAGTTGTGATTGATTTATACACCGCTGTTTTAGGTGGAGATGTAAAAGTACATACCCTTACAGGAAGTGTAAATCTCAAAGTAAAACCGGAAACTCAAAACGGAATTACCGTAAGATTGAAGGGAAAAGGTTTTCCTGTCTATAAAAAAGAAGGTGAACACGGAGATCTTTTTGTAACCTATGAAGTGAAACTGCCAACGAACCTTACTGAAAAGCAGAAAGAACTTTTTGAACAACTAAAAAATTCATAAGCTATGAGTGAAAGAATATCACGGGAAGAACTCGTAAAAATATATAATATAGAAGTCACTTTTTTTGATGAACTTGTAGATTATGGGCTGCTGAACATTCAGATTGAAAATAATATTCATTACCTGATGTATGAAGACCTTCCTGACTTGGAAAAATTTGCCAACTGGCATTATGATCTTGAAATAAATCTTCCCGGTCTTGAAGTGATTCATAATATGCTGAAAAAGCTGGATGCTCTGAACCGCAGAAACAGAGAACTGATGAATAAACTTTCTGCAATAAATGATCAATATGAAGATATTTAATGTAGTTTTGTAGCTTTTAAAGCAAATCCTACAATTATGAATGAAGAAAAGGTGATTACCCTAAAACCGGACAGAAAGATTTTTGAAGCTATTTATTTTAGCGGTAATCAGGGTAGCTTGCTTTTTTCACCAACAACGAAAGGGAAAACCATTACCACTATTGCAGCAGCTGTGATCGTATTTATTGTATTTCTTTTAAAAGATCATTTGACTAAAGAAAGTGCAGGTATTTTATACTTTTTAAGCTTTATTTTTTTGCTTTGTGCTGTTTTTCTATCGGTAAGTGTTAATAAAGTTTCAAGATGGAAGAAACAGGTGAATCATTATTTAAATAATCTGGAAAAATGCAAAGTGTATGAAATCCGTTTTGATAAGAACTTTTTTACAGTAAATATCGATGGGGAAAAAGAAACAAGTGAATGGAAAGATTTTGAGTATTTTGACAGTAATCATGAATTTATTTCCCTTGAAGGAAAATACAGTTATATGTTTCCCAGAAAAGCAATGAGCGAAAGAGAATACAGTCTTCTCAAAAATATATTGAAAGAGAAAGTAAATGTCAACCCATAAAATAAAAACGGAGCAAAATTATCCTGCTCCGTTTTTGTTATTTATAAATTAGCTTTTTTACCTTTTAGCAATTTTGCCTATTTACTTTCTTCCAGCCATCCCATTTCCTTCATCCATTCATCATTGTAGATTTTTCCTACATATCTTGAACCGTGGTCATGAAGTAAAACTACAATTACATCATCTTTAGTGAACTGATCTTTCATCTGAACCAGTGAAGCAATAGCACTTCCGGCAGAATATCCACAGAAAATACCTTCTTCTTTAGCCAGCTTTCTTGCGTAGATAGCACCGTCTTTATCCGTTACTTTTTCAAAGTGATCAATCACAGACATATCATAATTTTCAGGAATGATATCTTCCCCGATTCCTTCTGTAATATAAGTATATGCATGATCATAATGAAGTTCACCTGTTTCATGGAATTCTTTCAGAATAGAACCATAAGTGTCAACCCCGATTACTTTAATCTCCGGATTTTTTTCTTTAAAGAAAGTTCCGCATCCTGTGATGGTGCCTCCTGTTCCGGCTCCCACTACAAAATGAGTCAGCTTTCCTTCAGTCTGTTCCCAGATTTCCGGTGCTGTAGATTCATAGTGAGCTGCTCTGTTAGATAGGTTATCATATTGGTTGACATACCATCCGTTTTCCGTTTCTTTAGCCAGCCTTTTTGAAACTGAATAATAAGAACGGGGATCAGTAGGCTTTACATCAGTAGGACAAACGATTACTTCGGCTCCTACGGCACGAAGAATATCACATTTTTCTTTTGACTGTTTTGAATTGGTTACAAAAATACATTTGTAGCCTTTGATGATCGCTGCCAGTGCCAGTCCCATTCCTGTATTTCCTGAAGTACCTTCAATAATGGTTCCTCCAGGTTTTAATCTGCCGTCTTTTTCGGCATCTTCTATCATTTTAAGAGCCATTCTGTCCTTTACGGAGTTTCCGGGATTGAAGGTCTCTACTTTCGCCAATACTAATGCCGGGAAATCTTCACCTAACACTTTGTTAAGTTTTACCAGCGGCGTATTACCTATCGTTTCAAGGATATTGTTTGCGTATTTCATAATGTTTTATATGCGGCGCAAAGATAAGGCTTTTAAAATTATCTGCGCTGTGGATAACATGTGGATAAGTTGTGGATAAAACTGAAATGATCTAAAAGACAATCAATAACTTCCAATTATCAATTATCAATTATCAATTATCAATTATCAAATTAGTTGTACTTAATCGCCTTCACCGGAGAAATTTTACTGATCAGGTAACTTGGAATAATCAAAGCCAGTCCTGAGATAATAAGAATTCCGACTGAAATAGATATAATGGCAATTGGATTAAGGTCTACAGGAACGGTGCTTACATAATAGTTTTCCGGATTAAGCTTAATGATTCCAAAGAATTTCTGGATTAAAATCAGTCCCAACCCGATGGCATTTCCGTACAAAAGCCCCGGAATCATAATAATCAGGGTATAATTGATGAAGGTTGCTCTTATCTGCGAATTGCTTGCGCCTAATGTTTTCAGAAGACCAATAGAATTTGTTCTTTCGATAATAAGGATCAGGAGAACCATAATGATATTGATAACCACTACAATCAGCATGATGATGATGATCAAAGCAATATTAGTATCAAAAATGCTGATCCAGTCGGTAATCTGCGGGAATTTTTCAGTCGCTTTTTCAGCGTAATTTTTGTAACCGATCAGCTTCTCAATGTCAGGAAAATCTTTGTCAATATCATTAACATTCTTCAGGAAGATATCTATACCGCCGATTTCATCAGGTTTCATATCCTGAATTTTTCTTGCATGATTGATGCCGCCAATAACAAATTGTTCATCAATGAGCTTGATATCAGTTCTGTAAATTCCGATCACTCTGAATTTACGGTAAAGTGGTTTTTGATCGGCTTTTAAAAATACGGTAACAATACTGTCATTTACTTTAAGATGAAGATCATTGGCTACTTTCTGTGAAATCGCAACATCATTGTTGAACCCTTTCTCTGTCACTTTCGGAGTAGTCCCGGCAATAAGGAATTTTTTAAACCTTAAACTGTCAAAATCTTTTCCGATTCCTTTAAATATGATTCCGGCGAAATTGTGCTCATTACGCATAATTCCGGTTACTGTTACATATTTCTGAATGCTTTCTACATCAGGAAGTTCTTTTATCTTTGCAATGTTCAGTCCCTGATTATCAAGAACAGAAGTATTGTAAGAAGAATTTGACCGTGTAGATCTTACCGTAATGTGTCCACTGAAATCTGCCAGCCTCTCCTTGATAGCTTTTTTGGAACCAAAACCGGTGGCTACGGTAATTAAGGAAACGATGATTCCTAGTGCTACGGAAAGCCTGCCAATGAAGATGATAACCCTTGAAAGGTTATTTTTGTTATCTTTGGAAAATGCTATTTTTCTAGAGAAATATAAAGGAAATTTCAAGCTTATGAATTTAGATTTCAAAATTAAAAATTTACTTCTGATTTGCCTAATTTTTTTAGGAGTATTCAACCAATATTATTCTCAGACTCAAGTTCAACCGGATTTTAAAACCGGTGCAAATCAGCCTGAAATTTATTTGCCATTGCTGAAAAACAAAACAATAGGAATCGTAACAAATCAGACTGGCTTAATGAGTGACAGAACTCATCTGGTGGATTTTTTGGTAAAAAAAGGAATTAAAATCAACTCTATTTTTGCTCCCGAACATGGATTCAGAGGTGATGCCGATGCCGGGGCAAAAGTGAAAAACGGAGTAGATGTAAAAACAGGAATTCCCATTGTTTCTCTGTATGGTAATAATAAAAAACCAAAACCGGAACAGCTTGCCGGAATTGATATCGTTGTTTTTGATATCCAGGATGTAGGAGTGAGGTTCTATACTTATATTTCCACTTTGTCTTATCTGATGGAAGCCGGTGCAGAAAATAATGTAGAGATTATGGTGCTGGACCGTCCCAATCCTCATGACGGATATACTGATGGACCGGTGTTGAAGAAAAAATGGTCAAGTTTTGTTGGGTTGCATGAAGTTCCTGTAGTATACGGACTTACCATAGGAGAGTACGGAAAAATGGTCAATGGTGAAAAATGGCTGAAAAATGGTGTTCAGGCTAAATATACACTCATCCCGATGAAAAATTATCATAAAAAGCAGCGTTATCCGATGCTTGATAAGCCTTCCCCTAATTTACCCAATGATAAAGCCATCAATTTATATCCAAGCCTTTGCTTTTTTGAAGGAACTCAGGTTTCTGTAGGAAGGGGAACAGATCTTCCGTTTCAGATTTATGGCTCTCCATGGACGGAAAATCTTCCCTATCAGTTTACACCAAAACCAAGCTATGGTGCTAAAGATCCATTCCTGAACGGGAAGCTGTGCTATGGTGAGAACCTTTCGAATTACCCTAAAGATCTAAGAGAATTAAATCTTGAATGGGTAATCAAAGCATATAAGAATTACAAAAATCCCCAGCAGGATTTCTTCCTGAAAAATTTATGGTTTGATACTTTATCAGGAACTGATGAATTGAGAAAACAGATCATTGCCGGAAAATCAATCCAGGAAATCAAAAGTTCATGGAAAACAGATCTGGAAAATTTCGAAAAGATCAGAACCAGATATGTGGTCTATGAAGATTAATTAATCAAAATTCTGGGGCGGATTTTTATCATTTCTGCCCTTGTTTAATATAAAAAGTCCCACAGTCAGTCCAACAACTCCAGCAAAAGCAGTCATTAATGCCCTTTGTAATTTATCAGGCAGATCATTTCCGATATAATTCATTAAAAAAAGGATCACAAAAGTGATCGCTAAAATGATCATATGATTTTTTCCGAATAGCTTCATTGTCTTATTTTAATTTATAAGAGATCATTACGCCTCCTCTGTACGGAATGATTTCACCACTTTTGTTGAATTCTTTTGCCGAATCATAGCGCAATCCTGTAGAGCGATCATATCCTTTATAAAATCCCTGAGATGTTCCAACAGTTCCATAAATATCAAGATTCCATCGTTCTGATAACTGAAACTGATATCCTGCTGTAATACCCAGCATAATATTAAAGCCCTTCTGATAAAGATTGGTGTTTAAAAGGACATCTCCATTATCCTTATAAAAATATCCGCTATGCCAATAACTCCATTTTTGAAGATTATAAGCTGCAAAACCAATATTCGCTCCTAAGTACCAGTTTTTAAAAGCTTCTTTAAAATAATATCTTCCTTCTACGGAAAGGGAGTAGATCTGTAATTCATGTCCTGCGAAAGATTTCCATGGTGAAATGAAAACATCTCCCTGCAAGGTATATTTGGGACTGATCTGTTTTTCCAGTCCAAGGTTTAAAATACCAATGGGAGCAAATAAAGCATTTCCTTTTATGTATAAACTTTTATCCTGTCCTCCTTGTTCCTGTTCCTGCGCACTTAATGTACTTACTGACAGGAAAGCTAAAATGCCTGCTGCTAATAATTTATATTTCATCCGGTATGTAATGTTTATTTTATTTGCTTTAATAATTCGTCTGCCAGTTGAGAATCCTTATTCCCCTGAACTGCCATATTTTTAGACATCTCAGCATAATTTTTTGCTGTTTCTTTATTTCCGGTAAGGTAATAGAGTTTGGCAAGAATATAGGTGTTTTCAGAAGTTTCTCCCCTCATAACAGATTTTTCTGCCCATTCAGTTGCTTTTTTCAATGATGATGGTGTTTTCACATGGTCTGCAAATATCCATGCTGCTCTCAGAAGTTCATTCGGATCAAAAGTATCTGAGTTTTTATAATAATCTAAAGCTGCTTTTTCGTATTCAGGAAAATTGCTGTTTTGCTCATAGTAGCTCAGCTTGGTCTGATTAAGTTTCTTAGCGGCAGCTTCTTTTCCAACCAATGGTTCGGCAGCTTTCATGAAATAGTCATCATTGATTTTCTTATTTTTATCATCAATAGACTGTTCTACTATTTTTCCCAATCTCAGCTGAGCATCAAATTCATTGTAAGTTTCTTCAGGAAGGAATTTAATAATCTCGGCTTTTCTGGATGCAAAAACAGGATAATTGATATCTTCTGATGATTTCACGAAATAAAGAAGAAAACCAATCTCGTCCTTTGTGAGTTCTTCTGTTTTCTTTTTATTCTGGAAATATCTTTCCGAAGCTTTTTTGGCAAATTCATAATCTGAGTTGGCATTAAGCTTCATGATATTGATAAGAAATTCCGGGTCTTTTTCACCGCCGGCAAAGCGGTCCTTAAGAGAACCTTTCTTATTTCCTGATGAATTGATATCCTGAGCCATAGCTACAAACAGGCTCTCTTCCATATACCCTGTATTTCTGGAAACCAGCTCACCTTCACCGTTCAGGAAAAGATAAGTAGGATAGGAACGTACTCCGAATTTAGAAGCAATATCCCTGCCTTCTCCTTTTTCCATGTCAAATCTTGCATTAATGAAGTTGGTATTGTAGTAATCACTCACGGACTTCTGGGTGAAGACATTTTTTTCCATCATTTTGCACGGTCCGCACCAGGAAGCATAGGCATCAATAAAAACCAGTTTTTTTTCTTTCTTGGCTTTTGCAATGATATCTTTGAACGGCAGTTCCTGAAACGTTATAGATTCCTGAGCAGAGACAGCGATGGTGCAAAAAATAGATATCCCGGAGATGATCTTCTTCATTTTCAAATAAGATTTGTAGGCGAAGATAATTAATTTTCAAAATATAGCGAGCCGAATCTGCGGAGCAAACCATGATATTAACTAATTTTAAGACTTATAGATACTTCTGATTCTTCAGACTTTTATAAAAGTATGAGGATATAATAAAGTAGTTTAGTAAAACTATTTTTTCTTCTTAATTTTTTTATGCTCGTTTCCCCATAGTTCCAGCTGATCCAGAACCGGAATTAATTTTTTGCCAATTTCCGTAAGTTCATATTCTACTTTTGTGGGCACTTCAGCATATACTTTCTTGCTGATGAGTTCTTCCTGCTCCATTTTTTTTAACTGCAAAGTGAGCATTCTTTCTGAAATATTGTGGATTTTATCTTTCAGTTCAGAAAATCTTAACTTTCCATGTTTAAGATGGTAGCAGATGGAGAGAATCCAGCGCCCACTGATGAGATTGACGGCATATATTTCAGAACAGCTGTACTCCAGTGTTTTTTTATTTTCATTATTGGTAGATGATTCTTTAATACTCATACTTACATTTTTGTTCGTTCCGGACAATCATTTGTTCACTTGGAAAACAGAATATAGATCAGTTAAATTTACAAATAAAACAGGAGATGTACTGCCTGAAAGTAGTTTTATCACCTATGTAGAACAAAATACTTAAATTAATATGAATTTTGATAGAATTAACAGTGATTTAAAATATAGTATTGATAATGTTCCTTATTCATTAGAAATTGATGAAAATTTGTTTTTGAATAATCCGGAAATTATTCAAGAGGAAAGAAAAGAATTTGTGAAAGCTCATCCCTTTAAGAAGCCGGATCATATTGTTGTGAAAGATATTTTTATTCCCGGTTCAGAAGATGGATATCAAATCAGGCTGCATATTTATCAGGCTGAAGATTTCAAACCGGATAGAGTTCTTCTTTACTTTCACGGAGGAGGTTATGTTTTTGGATTGCCTGAGCAGGTGGATGATCAGATGTTCGAAATAACAGATAAACTCAGTGCAACCATTATATCTGTTGATTACAGGCTGGCCCCCCAATATCGGTTTCCGATTCCTGTTTCAGATGGTTTTGATGCTTTACAATGGATTATAAAACACGGTGGAAAACAATTGGGAATTAATCCTGACGATATTACCATATTTGGAGCAAGTGCGGGAGGACATTTGGCGGCGGCCGTAACTCAAATGGCAGCAGACCATACTATTCAAAATATAAAACATCAGTTCTTGCTGTATCCTGTTATTCATAACAGGCTGAATACTCCTTCAATGGAAGAGTTTACCGATATTCCTCTGTGGAATAAAAATTATGCAAAGACAGCCTGGCTGCACTTTCTTGGGGAGGAAAATAAAGATAAAAGCATTCCATATTCAGACCTGACCTGTTACAACAATTTTTCAAGTTTACCACAAACCACTATTGTTGCCTGTGAATTAGACCCTTTGAGAGACGAGGATATAGAATATGCTCAACTCTTATACAAGGCAGGAGTGAAGACAGAACTATGGGTGATTCCAGGCGCTTTGCATTTATTTGACCTCTTTAATTCTTCCATAAAAGATGAATATAATAATTTTATGATGAGCAGGCTGTTCAAATAAAATGTATGAAATTATAAAATAAGGAGGTCACCATACTTACAGCAGTTTCCTATTGTATTGATTATTGTAGGGGTTGCTAAAAACTGACGGTTAGCGGATATTTAAAATATATAAATAAATCACTTTACAGTCCTGAAATCTTTGTTATATCTTTGCAAACGAATAATTTATATGTAGAGGAATCCGTAATTTATAGAATTTGATTATTAATTTTAAGCACGCTTTATCCAAAAAATCCATTTATATTACCGCTTTATCTGCCTGCTTCATTGCAGTGGCAGCATTTGCCGTTTTGAGTCTTCTGATTACCGAAGACAGCCGTAAGAATACCGACGATTTTGCCAAGAAAACATTCTTCCGAAAGTATGAATCTATAGAACATGAATTCAGAAATATTGAAGATTATCAGTATCTCCTTCGTGCATTGATCCAGAAAGACGGATTGAAGAACTATAAAGACTATTCTTCGGTTTTAAATGACCTGAACAAAAAAAGAAATCTGCTTCCTTACAGCTGGTATTATTATGAAAATGCCGCTTCCGGTAAAACAGAAAGTAATAATCCGTTATCAGGTATTTTTAAGAAAACAAAGGATAAAGGGCATTCTGTTGTTCTCAAAAATAATGGACCGGGGCATTTTAAAGATCTTTTGACGACTCAAAAAGACAGTACGTACTGGATAAGCTATGATTCTTTGGTCCTGCCCGATAAAAGCAGATTATATTATGGTTCTACCGTAAGTCTTGACGATCTTCATCAATATTTTATCAATGTTGACAAAAGTTCCAATACATATGCCTATGTTTTTACCAAAGAAGGAATCTGTATCACCCATCCGGAGAAAAAATATATCGGGAAGAATATTTTCGACTTTACAGATATCAAACCCAATGATACACTGACCCGCCAAACTGAAGCAGGGTATACCAAGGGAACAGCCATTTCAGAATATCTGGGTGTGGAGGTGACACGGTTTATAAAACCATTGAAGACCGATAATTTTGATGGGTACACAGTTGTGAATCATGTAAACTTTATCATCGATGAGAACCTCAATAAGATAAAAACTTATACCGTTTATATTTTCCTGGCAGCGTTATTTCTTATTGTAACTGTTTTTATTTTATTTCAGAGGGCGACCAGTCTTGCTTATCAGGAAAAAGAAAAAATACAGTCGGAGAAGAATTTACTTTTGATAGAAAACGAAAAAATGCACAAAGCCGAAGTGATCAATCAGCTTCAGCAGCTTAAAAACAATATCAATCCACACTTTCTTTTCAATTCACTGAATTCCCTTTATATGCTGATTGGGATCAATAAAGAGAATGCCCAGAAATTTACCATGAATCTTTCGAAGATTTACCGGTATCTGATCGTGCCTCCGAAAGAAAATATTGTTCCGGTTTCTCAGGAAATCAAATTTATACAGCAGTATATGGAGCTTCTGAAAAGCAGGTTTGATGAAGAGATGAGGTTTGAACTGATTATCAATGCTCCTGCAAGCCTGGAAAAAAGGATTCCGTATTTATCCCTTCAGATCGCCACGGAAAATGCAACCAAACATAATATAGCAACCATAGACCAACCCCTGGAAATTATCATTATTGTTGATGAAGATGGGATTACGGTAAAGAACACCTGGCAGCCTAAAACAGACCCGGTACCGGGTGAGAAGTTTGGAATTGATTATTTGAATCAGATTTACGGGTATTTTAAGAATAATCTTCTTCATATTTCTGTAGATGGTGAATATTTCATATGTTTTTTGCCTTTATTGAAGTGAAAATAAAAATCCATTCACTCCCGAAAAATCACCATTCACTCCCTAATATTATATATATGATTCATGATACCTATAGCTTTGCGGCTGAAACTAAGATATTTACTATTTGGAATGAATCGGACTATTTTAATGAAGAATTACAGGCTTGCACTGTATCTCGGTCTTGCTGTGGCTTCACCAATGGCAGTAGCACAGAAAAAAGATAAAGATACGGTAAAGGTCAACAAAGAAAAAACGGATAAGACAGAAACCTCTTCCTCCAAGAAAACCAAAAAGATTGAAGACCTGATCAAAAAAGGAACCTATAAAAAAGGGCTTTTTAATACCATTCAGGTAAAAACGGATATTTATTTTGAGATTCCTGACAGCTTAATGGGGCGCCAGTTTTTGGTGGTCAACAAGCTTTCTCAGGTACCGATGCAGGTGAATGAAGCAGGTTTAAACAAAGGAATGAATTATGAAAATAAAGTCATCTCTTTCCACCGTGATCCTATAGCTAAAAAAGTATGGGTGAAAACTGTTGTACCTAAGGTATCATCCCCAAAAAATGATGCCATTACAAAATCTGTAAAAGACAATTTTTCAGAATCTGTCATTGAAGTCTTTGATATTGAAGCACAAAACAATGACTCTACAGCTGTAGCGATTAAAGTCAATAAAGTTTTTGACGGAAATCAGAAAAGCTTTAATGATGTATTGGCCAATGTAGGATTGGGAGGATCTGTGAAGTCAAGCCTTTCTTATATAGAAGGAGTAAAAACTTTTCCCAAGAACCTTGTGGTGAAGTCTCAATTGTCTACTTCTGTCAATGAAGGTGGCGTAGATCTTCCGGTAACATTAGGAGTTACAACCAATCTGGTTCTGCTTTCTAAAATACCGATGAAACCAAGAGTAGCGGATTCAAGAGTCGGATTTTTCTCCGAAAAACACTGGTCATTTAATGACAACCAGCAGAAAATGGATGAGAAATTCTTCATTACCAAATGGAATCTTGAACCCAAAGATGAAGATAAAGAAAAATACTTAAGAGGTGAGCTGGTAGAGCCTAAGAAGCCGATTGTTTATTATATCGACCCGGCGACACCAAAACAATGGCGTGAGAAAATCATCGCCGGAGTACATGACTGGCAGGCGGCGTTTGAGCAGGCAGGATTCAAAAATGCAGTGATTGCGAAAATGCCGGATGAGAAAGATGAAGATTTTGATATTGATGATGTAAGATATTCTGTGATTACCTACGCCGCTTCGCCAAAGTCAAATGCAATGGGACCATCAGTAGTAGACCCGAGAAGCGGGGAAATTATCGAGGCAGATATTATCTGGTGGCATAATGTAATGACTTCTCTTCATGACTGGATGAGAATTCAGACAGGGCCTATTGATCCAAAAGCAAGAGGAAATAAATTCAGTGATGAACATATGGGTGAAGCCATCCGTTTTGTTTCATCTCATGAAGTAGGACACACTTTCGGACTGAAGCACAATATGGGAGCATCCTTTGCTTTTCCTGTAGAATCGCTTCGCTCCAAAGAGTTCACAGACAAAATGGGAGGTACAGCTCCTTCCATTATGGATTATGCCCGTTACAATTACGTAGCTCAGCCGGAAGATGGAGTTACAGCCATAACTCCGAAAATTGGCCTTTACGATAAATATGCCATAGAATGGGGTTACCGTTGGTATCCGGATGAATTCACAGAGAAAAAAGCGCTGAAAAACTTAATTGAAAAACATCAGGATGACCCGATGTATTTCTATGGAGAACAGCAGAGCTATCTTGAAACTATTGATCCGCGTTCACAGTCTGAAGATTTGGGAGATGATGCGATGAAAGCCAGTGAATACGGGATGAAAAACCTGAAAGTGGTTATCAATAATCTTTTACAATGGACCTATGAAGATGGTAAAGATTATACAGATGCCGGAAAACTGTATCTGGGAGTAATCGGGCAGTGGGATCTGTACACAGGTCATGTGATGGCGAATGTAGGAGGAATTTACCTGAACAATACAGTTTTTGGAAACAAAAAGAAAGCTTACGAGGCGGTTCCTGCAGAAATTCAGAGAAGAGCGGTTGATTATCTTGTTAAAAATGCCATCAACCTTCCGGAATGGTTATTCTTTAATCCGATTACAGAAAAAACGTACCCGGTAAAAGATTCGCCAATGGGACCATTTGAACAGACACCGTATACCCTTGCAAGAGGAATGCAGTATGCGAATATCTATTCTTTATTTATGGATGACAGGTTACTTAGGCTGCTCGAAAATGAATTAAAACATCAGATGTCCGGCTCAAAAGACGAAATCTATACGGTTGAGAATTTATTTGATCAGGTGAGAACAGCCATTTTCAGTAAAAAAGGAAGCCTTACGATGCTTGAAAAGATGACACAGAAAAATTATGTGGATGCCTTAATTGTTTCAGTAAACAAATTATTTGAGAAAACGGCAGTGAAAGGATTGAAAACAGATGATAACCTGAAGATCCCGACCATCTGTAATTTTCATGAAGATGATCACGGTTTGAGGAATATCAATTATTCATCCATGAAAAGAGTATCTGAGGTTACTACGTACAAGAGAGCAGAACTTCAGAAGGTTCTGGACTTACTGAACAGAACAAGGTACAGAGGTGATGATGCTTCGAGAGCACATTACACAGATTTAATCATTCGTATACAAGAGGCTTTAAACAAATAAACGGCAATGAAAAAAACTCTAATACTTTTACCTCTTTTGGCTGCTAATATAGCAATGGCCCAGCAAAAGAAAACCATCACCGGGAAAATAGAAGATGCCAATACATCCCATATTATCAGCGGTGCATCTATAAAAATCGAGACACAGTCAGTGTCTACAAAAACAGAACTGGAAGGAATTATCGAAAGTGTATCAGTAGGTACAGTGACTGATAAGGACGGAAAATTCATACTGGAAATCCCTGCCGATACAAAATCCGTACTGGTAAGTTTTCCAGGTTATGAATCCAGGGTCATTCAGCTTAATGAAGGGCAAACGAATTATACCATCAGACTGACTTCTGAAGTTTCAGATAAAAATAAAATCCAGGAAGTAATTATCACCGGTTACCAGAAAATTGAAAAGCGCAAGCAGACTTCAGCAGTTTCTACTGTAAAAATGGACAACATCAGCCAGGCTGGTGTGGCCAGTGTAGACCAGATGCTGGCAGGGCAGATTGCTGGTGTGGCAGTAACTCCCGAAACCGGTGCTCCTGGTAGTCCTGCAAAAATCAGAATCAGGGGTACAGCTTCTCTTTCCGGACCTCAGGATCCGCTATGGGTAATCGATGGTCTTCCGTTGGAAGGAAATGATGTGCCTAACTTTACGGATAAAGACAATATTGACCAGCTTCAGAACTTCTCTATTGCAGGTTTGAACCCTAACGATATTGAAGATATCACCATCCTTAAAGATGCGGCTGCAACGGCAATTTACGGAGCAAGAGCTGCAAACGGGGTAATCTCCATCACAACCAAAAAAGGAAAAAAGGGAAGCTTAAAACTGAATTTCTCTGCAGATACTTTTGTTACAGCACGCCCTGATTTTGATAAACTAAACCTTTTAAATGCTTCTGAAAAAGTAGATCTGGAACTGATGCTTGCCAAACGTGCAGATCTTACTTACCGTGCAGATAAAGGAGAAGTGATGAGAATTCTGACTCAGAACAACCAGCTTGATGTTTTCAGAAACGGTGGTTTTGACGCGTTGAATTCATTCACCCGTCAGCAAATTAACGGTTTAAGAAACAACAATACAGACTGGGGCAAACTGTTGTACAGAAATGCTATCAACAAACAATACGGATTAAGTGTTTCCGGAGGAAGTGACCGTGCAGATTACTATTTCTCCCTGGGATACTATGATGAAGAAGGAACAACTATCGGGACAGGTTTTAAAAGGTATAACCTGACTTTAAAAAACAATTACAAATTAAGTGATAAGTTAAATGCAGGAATCTCTATTTTCGGAACACAAAGTGAACGTACATCTTTTGTAACGGATGCTGATGCTTCAATAAACCCGGTTAACTATTCAAGGAATGCCAATCCTTACATGAAACCTTTCAATGCAGATGGAAGTTACAATTATGATAGAGATATGGATGGTTTTGAAGACCGTTATATTCCTTTCAACTTCCTTGAGGAAAGAGAAAATACCAATTATTCGCTGAAAAATAACTCTTTGAAAGGTATTTTAGATTTAGAATATAAAGCTTCAAAAAGTTTAAGGTTTACCTCTCAGTTAGGGATTCAGTATGATGCCAACAAAACAGAGAAGTTCGCAGCAGAGAATACTTACTTCACCAGAAAAATGAAAGAAAATACCCGTTATTACAAAGACGGTAAATACAATTACTTTCTGCCGGCTGGTGCTGTAAAACAAAACTGGGATAATGATTTCTTCCAGTACAACTGGAAATTGCAGGCGGCATACAGCACAAAGATCAATAAACATGAGATTGATTTGATGGCCGGTACGGAAATCCGTAAAACAGAAGATAATACAACGATTACAAGAGCTTTCGGATATGATCCGAAGACCAGAAGAGCTACGGCCATTGTTTTCCCGAATTCAAGTTTTGCAGCAGATAAAAGATATGAAACCTATCGTGAAAATCCTCCAATTGAGAATGCTTATGCTTCCATGTTTGCAACAGCATCTTATACTTACGACCAGAAGTATACATTCTTTGGAAGTGTGAGATATGACGGAACCAATCTTTTCGGGGTAAATAAAAAATATAAATATCTTCCGATCTGGGCAGTTTCAGGATCATGGCTGGTAACGAAAGAAGACTTTATGAAAAATATTTCTGCGGTATCTAACCTTAGGCTTAGAGCATCTTACGGTCTTCAGGGAAATATCGACAGAAATACATCACCATTCTTTATTGGTGAATATAATGATGCAACCATTCTTCCGGGAGGAAAAGAAGCAATTATTAATGTTCTCAGCCCTCCGAACGATAAACTGAGATGGGAAAAAACAACCAATACCAACTTAGGGCTTGATTTAGGATTGTTCAATAACCGTGTAAGCCTTACCGCTGATGTCTACAGCAGAAAAGGTACAGATATGATCAGTATGAAAGAAACCCCTCTTGAAACCGGGTTCGAATATACGATGATGAACTGGGGAAGCTTAACCAACAAAGGTTTTGAACTGGCAATATCGACCAGAAACATCAATCATGATAATTTCAAGTGGACAACTACCATCAACTTTGCTCATAACAAAAGTAGAGTATTAAGTGAGCAGCCACGTGATAACTCATTGCTTCCGTCAAGAGAAGGACTTCCTGTAAATGCTGTTTTTGCTTTGAAAACTGCAGGAATGGATGAACACGGAAACCCATTATTCTGGAAAGGTGATCAGAAGATTTCGGCAGCAGAATTCTTTAAGTTATATGATGTATATGCAGACTTTCTTCCGGGACAGTTGGTAGATACAAAGCTTTCAAACGCTGAGCTGAGAAGCCTGTTTACCTATGTAGGAGACAGAGACCCGAAATTTACCGGAGGGATTATCAATACCTTTAAGGTAAGTAATTTTGATCTTACAATTTCTGCGACATTCAACCTGAAGCAGACCGTAATGAGAACTCCGTCTTACCGCGGTATGGAGCTGGACAGAGGAAGAAATTATACAAGAGATATCTATGAAGCAGGAAGTTCACTTCCGGGTATTACGAGTCCTGATATGGATGCTAATCCTGATGGATGGATGGCCAATAAATGGTTTGCCGGAAACCGTTCAAATGCGTACAGCTTATTGGATGTTTGGGCGAAAGAGATCAGCTACATCAGAATCAGCAGTATCCGTTTAGGATATACGCTTCCTAAAGAATTTACCAATCCTATGGGGATTTCCAGTTTGAGACTGAGCGTTGAAGGACGTAACCTTTTCGTTTTCAGTAACGGATATAAAGGATATTTCGATCCGGAAACGTATGGTAATATTTATGCACAGCCTATCACCAAGTCGGTAACTGTAGGATTTAATGTTTCTTTTTAAAATTTGAGAAAAATGAGAAAAATTACAACAATCATAGCACTTTCAGCAATCAGTTTAATCAATATCGGATGTGACAGGTTTCTGGATATTCAGCCTGAAGGAAAAATTATTCCTGAAACTACCGAAGATTACCGGAAAGTTCTTACGTCTGCCTATTCAAAATATCCTGTTCACAAATCTCTGGTAGCCCTTCGTACCGATGAGGTGAATATTGATGATAATTCTACGGATTTTATCTCTTATCGTGAGATTGCCATGTGGAAAGATTCAAATAATGATCAGGCCTCTACGGAATTTCCATGGGTAAGCTTTTATTCTGTGAACTTCTATCTGAATCAGATTATTAATGAGGGAAGCAAAACTATGCAGGATTCTCCTGAGAAAAACCAGATTTTAGCAGAGGCTTATGCGCTTCGTGCCTATCTGTATTTTGATATGGTAAATTTATACGGAAAGCCATACAACAGTGCCACGGCTGCTACCGACAGAGGGGTTCCAATTAATCTTGAAATTGATCTTGAACAGGTATTGAAACCATCATCCGTACAGGAAGTATACAATCAGGTTCATGCAGATATGAAAAAAGCAGAAGATCTGATGGTTGAGCAGAAGCAGCCACTGGGAGTCAATTACAGGTTCTCAAAAACTGCATTGCTGGCTTTTGAAGCAAGAACAGCTCTATACGAAGGAGACTGGAACAAAGCTTTAAACTATGCAGATCAGGTACTGGCGGTAAAAGCAGATCTTGCTAATTTAAATACCGTAAATACTCCGCCCAACCATTATGCTTCCCCAGAATCTATTATGGCTTTGGACAATACCTGGGATAATTCTATTAAGAATTTATCTTTTGCATCTCCGGAGCTTATTTCTTCATACAATACTACGACCGACAGAAGGCTTGGCATGTATTTTGAAAAAAATGGAAGTAAGTATAAGGTGATCAAAGGAGGGAGTTTAGAATTTAAAGTGTCTTTCAGAACCGCTGAACTGTACTTTATAAAATCTGAAGCATTATTAAAGTTAAATAAACTTAATGAAGCTAAAGAAGTACTTCTGAAAGTAGTAAAAAACAGATATACTCCGGACGGATATACTTCAGTACAAAATGCAGTGTCTTCAATGGATTCTACAGCATTTATGAACTTTATCCTGGTTGAGAGATTCAGAGAATTTGCTCTGGAAGGGCAGAGATGGTTTGATTTAAGAAGAGCCAATCAGAAAAAAATAAGCCACACCATCAGTGGCAAAGAGTATATTCTTCAGCAGAATGATCCGCGATATACCATTGAATATCCAATGAGTGCGAAGAAGAATAACCCTAATTTATAAAACTTCATATCAAATTCAATACAGAGGAAACCGCTTGAACTTAATTGTTTCAGCGGTTTTTTTGTACTTTTGCATCGTTATGAAAATTGCCATTATAGAAGATGAGCTGCTGGCTGTTAATTATCTGAAAAATCTTTTGGATATACAGAGCATAGTCCCTGTTACAGAGACTGTTATTCTTCGTTCCAAAAAGCAGGCAATTGATTTTTTTGAGAAAGATTCAGCAGATCTTATTTTTATGGATATCCATCTTGGTGATGGGATGAGTCTGGAAATCTTCGAACAGGTAGAACTTTTTACCCCGGTTATTTTTATTACCGCATTTGATGAATATGCCATGAGAGTCTTCAGGCATTTTACCATTGATTATCTTCTGAAGCCTTTTGAAGAGGGGGATCTCCATAAAGCTTTACAGAAATTTATCTCCATAAGAAACAATTTCGACCCTGAACCGGTACTTAAATCTATTTCTTCATTAAGCCAGACAGAAGGTGAGGTGATGAAACGCTTCATGGTAAGAGAAGGGAATAAATTAAAATCAATAGACGAACATAATACTGCCTACTTTTTTGCCTCCGGGAAATACCTTTTCCTGACTACTAAAGATCATCAGACTTATATTTATGATGATACTATTAAAGATATTATTCAGAAGCTGAATCCTGCAATTTTCTTTAAAATAAACCGGAAATTTATTATTAATAAAAATTCAGTTACGGAAATCATCAAACATTCAAGCCAGAAAGTAGAATTGAAACTTTCTCCTGAACCGGAAGTGAATACAGAAGTTTTTATCAGTAAACCGCAGATTGCCGAGTGTCTGAACTGGCTGAACACTTAATACTTGTTTTAAGAGGTTAACAAAAAACCTCTGAAGAACAGAGGTTTTGAGGTGCTTTATAAATGCTTAGTACTAAATCATCTTCATATATCTGAGATACGCTTCTATAACCGGCTTATTAAAAATGGCGGGTCTGATATCTGAACCTTCTAAAAAACGTTCTGTATTACTGCTTTTAAAATAATAGGTGTTTTCATAAGCTTCCACCAGCGATTTTCCTTCGTGAACATCATCAGAAAACAAATAAAGCAATGCATAGACAGGCGTTTCATGATTTCGTTTCCATTGTTCAAACCAGGTTTCAAAATCTAAACTTTTCATTTCCAGTCCGCAGTAATCGGTGATACGGACACAAAAATCGGTAAGAGACAGATCATGCTCCGGTAAAGGATTCAGATTAAAGTTGAGCCCAATTGCCTCCGGATTCTGGCTGATATGAGCAATAGATTTGCAGACATAATCTACAGTGATTACTTCATCTTTTAATCCCATTACCAATGGAAAAGCTTTTAGTTCAATACAGGAACGCATCAGTGAACTCCACCATTGGTTTAATGGAGTGGCACCGGTTTCCCCATGGCAAACTACAAACCCTAAACGGAAATTGATCAGGGGAAGACCTTTGGCACGGGCTTTCGAAGCCATACTGTCCATTACCCATTTGCTTCTGATATATCCCATATCTCGGCATACGGCAGGTAAGTTTTGTTCAATAGGATCATCCTCTGTCATCCATGTTTTTCCTGTAAAGCTTCTTCCCCAGCTGTAAACTCCTATAGATGAAGAAATGATCAGGAATTTTGTTTTTTCATGAACTGCCAGATGTAATATATGCGCCATGCCGTCAACATTTGGTTTTTTGATGTGTTCGTAAGGTTTCACATAACTTACATCACTTCCCATGTGGTAAATTACCTCAATGTTTTTCAGAAGGTATTCATATAATTCTTCATCAATTCCTAATTTGGGCTGGGTCAGGTCACCTAAAACAATTTTGATTTTATCCTCATACTCTGTTTTCCATATCAGTTTGAATTTTAAAAAAGTACTTTTAATACGTTCCAGACCCAACGTTTCGTTCTCAGCCCTTACAAGACAATAAATAACAGCATTCGGATTCCGGGGAATGAGTTCTTCCAAAAGATGGGAACCGACAAAACCTGTAACACCTGTGAGGAAAATTGTGGAAGGATTAGATAAAATCTTAGGATCAGGTTGTATGGTAATTTCAAAATCAAAAGGAAGTTGGGCATCCTTTATAAGCTGTTGTTCCACAAGACGGGCTTTCTGTTGCTGGCTAAGCTGATTTTGTGCCAGCCGGGTTTCTGCTTCCTTTACAAAAAGAGATATGGTTGGGAACTGATACAGCTCCGGAAGTGATATTCTTTTCTGGATGTTAAATGGTAAAAGGGCGTGCAGATGTCCTAGCATCAGAGAATGTCCACCCAATTCAAAGAAATTATCATTTTCATTTATTTCATCAAGGTTCAGTAAATCCATCCATATTTCCTTTATTTCCTGTTTAAGATCTGAGGTATCTACTTTTTCCTTTGCCTTTTTTGCGGATTGCTGTAAGGGAACATGAAGCTTGCTCTTATCAATTTTTCCAGTAATAGTCAAGGGAAGTTTGTCATACAAAATAATTTTTTCAGGAAGCATATAAGTTGGAAGACTTTGTTTCAGTCTTGCACGGATATCTTCCGCAGTGATACGTTCTTTGTCTGTTTCATAAAGTTCCAGAAATGCAACAAGAACAGGCTGTCCCTGGTCTGGGCGATGTACTTTTACGGCCACATTCGCAACCTGTGCCAGTTGTCCTATATGATGTTCAATTTCTTTTAATTCGATTCTGTATCCTCGTAATTTTACCTGCTCGTCCAGACGCCCTACAAACTCAATGTTACCATCTTTCCGCAAGAATCCCCGATCGCCGGATTTATATAATCTGTAGCTGATTCCGTAATCAGACTGCATCCATTCAGGTGCATCAATGAATACTTCTGAGGTTTCTGCCGGCTTATTGATGTACCCTTTTGCTACCTGCATACCACCAATATAAATTTCTCCGGTAATACCTTCATTCACATACTCCATATCTTGATTGAGAATATGAATATGGGTACCCTCCAAAGGTTTTCCAATAATATGAGGATTGGTATCATCCTGAAAATGATGGGTGATAACACCTACGGTAGTTTCAGTAGGACCATATACGTTAATGAGACGTATTCTGTTGCACCAGTTTTTTACTGTTTGTTCTGACGGTACTTCACCTGCAATGGAAAGGGTATGGAGCTTTCCGATGGGAAGATTTGTTGGTAATGTGCTCAATACAGCCGGAGGAAGAAAAGGAACAACTTCGATCTGGTGATCAACAATAAAGTCCAGCAAAGGTTTTCCAACAATTTTATTATCAGGATACAGAACAACGGTTGCTCCTGTAAACAAAGGAATCCAAATATCAATGATAGAAACATCAAATCCGGCTGAACTGAACTGAAGTGTCCTGTCTTTAGCAGAATAACCCCAAAGTTTTGTGAAAGATACAATAAAAGCATAAAAAGCCTCATGATGAATTTCTACACCTTTTGGAATCCCTGTACTTCCTGAAGTATAAATAATATAGGCTGTCTGCTTCAGATCTATATCATCTGGATTGATTGTAATCCGATCCCCTGCAGGTTCATTAATTCCGTGGCTCATATTAATCAATTGAGCCTGTGTTTCTTCAAATTTGTCAAGATAGGGATCTTCAGTGATGACAAGTTCAGCTTGTGAATCTTCGATAATGATTTTAATCCTGTTTTCCGGCAATTGTCCATCAATAGGAATATACGCTGACCCTACTTTCAGTATAGCCAGAAAAGCAACAATACGTTCAGTAGATTGTGACATGCAGACAGCAATGGGAGTTCCTTTTTTTAATTGTAAGGACAGAAGATAGGAGGCCAGTTGATCCGATTGGAGATCCAGTTCTTCGTAGGAGAGGCTTTTACTTTCTGAAATAATTGCTGTTTTTTCGGGTAAAGAACGGCTTACTTCTTTAAAAATAGAAATAACATTTTTAAACTGACTTTGTTGAATGCTAAATTCATTGTCAGCATTTTCGGGAATGATTGAATGTTTCATGATTTGTTTTTTGGGATTGGTGTTGTTATAATTATTTATAATTGTTTATGTTTAAATATAATTCAATTATCTTAAATAATTCCTCTTTATGTGATTAAATATTTTTAATTTTCTTATTTAGATGCGAAATTGTCGGTTATAAGGAAGTCGGAGAGATTAAGAATTGTAATTTTGATTCAGAAGATAGTATGGAAATCCGAAACGATTAAGAAATGAATATAAGAACAAAAAAACCTCTAAAATGAATTAGAGGTTTTGAAGTGGTTTCTCCAGGAATCGAACCAGGGACACATGGATTTTCAATCCATTGCTCTACCAACTGAGCTAAGAAACCATTATGTTTTTGTTTATTACTTCGTTGTTTTAAAGTGATGCAAAAGTATAACATTTTATGATACCGCGCAAGTATTTTGTTTTATTTTTTTAAAGAAATATCCTGGTATAGCTTGTTTTTGATTTCAATGTACTGTTCATCAGTATTTTGATAGATTATTATTTTTTTCAGTTTTTCTTATATTTTACTTTTTCAGATGATAATAATTTCCCGTTGCACCTTAGATAGGAAATGAAATAAAAGCTTCACTTTAGAAATGCAGGTAAAAACTCTAGAGGTATTTACAGAACCCAAAAACAGTCTCTAGAAATAGTCCAGTGT